>NZ_JAXJXF010000167.1:0-58023 GCF_036307625.1 Methanobrevibacter sp. | reverse complement strand
TGTTCTTGTATTCGGTCAAAATGTAACATATCTTGAGAATTCAACTATTACTGTTGTTGCTGATGTTGATGGTGAATATTATGTTGATGTTGGCGGTAAAATAGTTGTTGTGAATGTTTCAAATGGTATTGGAGTGAATACAATAGCTCTGGATGCTGGAAATTACTTCGCTGATGTCAAATACATTAACGCAAATTATGTGAATAATGTTACAAGCATTCCGTTTACTGTTGTGGATGTTGCTAAGGAAAACACTACTATTTCATTGGATGTGGATGTTATTGGTAATGAGAACATTGTTACATTCACTGTTGAAGTTGATTCTAAAGCTACAGGTATCGTTAAATTTGAAGTAACTGGTGCTGAATGGTATTCGTTATATGTTGATGTAATTGAAGGTAAAGCAGTCTTTGAAGATGTATTGGAAGATGGAAATTATACTGTAATTGCTACTTATATGGGAGATTCCAGATTTAATACAAATGTAACTTCATCTGACTTCACAATCACCAGTCCTGCAAAACCTGACATTAATATTACAATTCCAGATATTACCTCAGGTGAAAGTTCCGTTGTTGATGTGGATTTACCTAGTGATGCTACTGGTACTGTGTATGTTTTAGTTGATGGTAAAGAGGTTTCAAGTGCTCCTGTAATCAATGGTAGTGCTAAAGTGACTGTACCTGAATTAACTGCCGGTAATCATACTGTTGAAGTTAAATATTCCGGTGATAGTAAATATGCATCAATCAGCAAGACTTCTAGTGTGAATGTTTCTAAAGTGGATGTTCCTGCAAATAGTACATCTATTAAGATCACTCTTGCTGTTGGTTCTAAATCACCTAAATTCAATATAACTTTACCTAACGACGCTAAAGGCTATGTTGTTATAAGCATTAAAGGTATAGATTACTTTGCCACTGTTGAAAATGGCACTGCAATTGTTAATGTGCCAAGTTTAGCATATGGAAGTTATAATGTAAATATCACCTACTCCGGTGATGATAAGTACAATTCCTTAATGAAGAACACTACCGCAAAGATTCCAAAACCTAAACTCACAGCTAAAAATATTACAATAGCATATACAAATGCATATAAATACAAAGTACGCGTAACAATCGACGGCAAAGCTGTTGTTAAACAATATGTAACTTTCAAATTCAACGGAAAAACATACAAACGATTAACTAACTCCAAAGGTTATGCAACTCTCAAATTACCTAAGGTAAAACCTAAGAAAACTAAATATACAATTACAATGTCTTATAAAGATATAAAATTATCTAAAAAGATTAAAGTTAATAGTATTATCGTTGCTAAAAACCTCAAAGTTAAAAAATCAGCTAAATACTTGAAAATCCAAGTTAAATTAAAAAAAGTTGCTAAAAAATTACAAAAAGGTAAAAAAATAACTTTGAAATTCAACGGTAAAAAATATAAAGCAAAAACCAACAAAAAAGCTGTAGCAACATTCAAAATCAAAAAGAATGTTCTCAAAAAACTTAAAGCTGGCAAAAAATACATCTACAAAGTTACTTATGGTAAAGATATAGTAAACAAAAAAATTACAGTTAAAAAATAGAGACCAAATTCTCTATTTTTCTTTTTCTTTTTTTAGAGTTTTGTCTGTAATCTTGATATTCATATTCTTTTTTTCTATTTTTAGTCTGTAATGATTTTATTTTTTTTTAATACATTAATTACAAAATAATTGGTGGTTGTGTGTTTTCATTGTAGTAACATGACAACTGGTAGGGGTTACTATTAACATGCTATGAATATTATTTTTTTCTTTTTTTTTTAAGTGTTTGTGTGCTTAATTGCAATATGCGGGAGATTTACTAATCTTTGCATCAATTCAATTAGAAAAGAATTTTATATGTGTCTTATATATTTAATATTGTTAGAATTTACAAAAGAAGAGCTAAGGAATTTAACCATTGCATTCGTTGTGCTTACTTTTTGTTTTTCTATAGCAACTGTCGGATTGAATGTTGAGAGAATTCTTTCAATCTTGCCTATTGTCATGGTTAGTGTAGTGATTGGGTCTCTATTGCATGAGCTTGGACACAAATTTGTGGCAATGAAATATGGTTGCCTGGCGGAATTTAAATTGTGGCCTTTGGGATTGGTGATTGCAGTAGTTTCATCATTTTTTGGATTCGTATTTGCATCGCTGGGTTCACTTCATATTAGTCCGGAAAATCTATCTGATGAAATAAACGGTAAGATTTCAATTGCCGGACCGATGGCCAATTTAGGACTTGCATTAATATTTATAGCAATTGCTGCTTTAATATATCCTTTAAAAATCCATTCTAATGTTTTCATTTAATATATTTGATTAGTGCAGTCGGATTTTCTGTCAATTGCTTTTTGGCCACATTTAACCTGTTCCCGATTTACAGTCTGGATGGAACCAATGTCTTAAAGTGGAATGCCGGCATATGGATTGTTGCAATTGCCATTGCGGGAGTTATGATGATTATGGTTATCACAATCGGTGCTGAAAACATGGTCATGTTTGTTATGGGGGCCTGAATTACAAAAAATGGGTTATATAACTCAGATGAAAAAATTGTCTGATGATGTTAATGTTTGAAATTTTCCATAGATGCAAGATAATCGTCAAGCAATTTAAATAATTCTTCTTTTGTTTTCATTTTAAAGATTTTTGGTTTTATTTCAATGCTTCCCGGTAGATTTTTCAAATAATATGCTGTATGTGCCCGCATTTCTTTGATGGCCACTTCTTCATTTTTCAAATCAATTAATAATTCCGCATGTTTTTTGGCCATTTCTATCTTTTCTTCGGCAGTTACTCTTTGGGGTTCATATCCATTATCTAGATAATCAATGCACTGTTTTACAATCCAGGGATTTCCTCTGATTGCACGACCAATCATTATGCCGTCGCAGTCGGTTTCATCTATCATTCGTTTTGCATCATAACATGTCCAAATGTCTCCATTTCCGATAACCGGTATTGATACATTGTCTTTAACTTCTTTAATTATTGACCAGTCGGCTGCAATGTCATATCTGTCTTCTCTGGTTCTGGGGTGAACTGTAATCGCAGATGCACCCGCATTTTCAATAATTTTTGCCATTTCAACTGCATTGATTGTATCATGATCCCAACCGCTTCTAATTTTAACGGTAACGGGAATTGGGACACTATCGACAACTCTTTCAACAATTTTTCCTGCCTTTTCGGGATTTTTTAGAAGTGCGCTTCCTGCCTTGCTTTTGATTGCGACTTTTTTAACCGGGCATCCCATGTTGATGTCGATGATGTCGGGCTTCATATTTTCATAAATGTATTTTGAAGCTATCTCAAATGATTTGGGGTCAGCTCCAAATATCTGTTGGGAAATTGGTCTTTCTTCTTCGGTCATATAAAGCATTTCTTTGGTTTTATAATTATCATACATTATTGCTTTATCTGAAACCATTTCAGTTTCAATAAGTCCGCAGCCCATTGATTTAACTATTCGCCTGAACGCAGAATCGCATATTCCTGCCATTGGGGCTAGGACTATCTGATTGTCAATTTTTACATCACCAATTTTCCATTTCATAAAATCATCTAAAAAATCGCTATAATTAATATATTAGTGTTGCAATTAATAATGGTGTGGGAAGGATTCCTCTATTTTTTCAGGTTTCATTATTCATAATGGTGTCGTGTAATTTGTTTGTGGATGAAAGTTTTCTTCACACAGAAGTGAATTTAAAAAAATAAATATTGGACTATTTAACCGAATAGTCCTTCTAAAAATCCTTTTGCTGCATCAGAACCGCCTGTAGAATTTAAAATGTTTGATACTTGATTTTCGTAATTGTTAATATCTCCTTGAACGTTTTGGGTTTGTTCAATAGAGCTTGCAATATTTTCAACATCATTGTTTGAGATATTGATGTTGTTGTTTACTGTGTAGTTGTTGATTATATTAACAATAGTTTGATGATCTGTAACATTTTTTTCTTTGACGGTTACTTTCACGTCATCCACTAATTTGGATACTTTGTCTGCACTTACATTTGAGCTTTCAACTACTTCCGCTTGGGTATAAATTTCTTTGTTAGCTGCCTCTTTAACGGTTTCTGGAATTTTAACGTTGGTTGCCTCTTCGTAACAGTTCATTATTCCTGCAAGAGCAGATTCTCCAGTTGCACTGACTGGGCTGGTTACGTAAACATGGCCACTTTTAATTCCTGCGGACTTTAATGCAGATATGTACATGTCTCCTGTTACAGTGGTGATTTTAGATTTGTCTACACTAACCTGAAGATTAGTGCTATCTTTTAGGTTAACAAGTGCTGATGAAAATACTTCGCTGGAATCATATGTTCTTCCAGTTATTGTACTTGCAATTTTGTTAACGTCGCTTGCTGTAATGATTTTTTCATCTGCCTTACTTAAATCCAAATTGCTTTGACTTTTGAAAAATGAATCAACGTCAGATTTGTAGTTTGTATTCGCATGAGTAGTTTCACCGTAAGTTATAACAACTGAATTTGCCTGACCGGAAAATCCGGCTGGTATAACCATACCTATTAAGATTATAGATAAAATAACCATACCAATAGTAATCTTACGCATATTATCACCTCAATTTATAATAGCACATTTTATTTATCCGATTAAGTATTTAAACTTATCTCATGAGTTGACAGTTTTTATTGAATAGGAACTACATTTTACTTTAGTAAGTTTTATATGTTTTCAAGTCAAATTTAAACTTATAGTAAATCTTATCGATGTTGCTATGTTTGTTATAATAAGTGAAATGGAGGTGAAAATACGAAAAAACTAGATAATAGGCTATTATTCGCATTAATTATTTCAATAATGCTTTTATTTTCTATAAGCACAGTATTTGCAGGGAATAATGAAACAATATCTGATATTGTTGGTAGTGCTGATAATTCAGACAATGTAGTTCAAACTTCGGAAGTTCCAGAGCTCCAGTCTTCGCAATCAGATAATCAAATACTAACAGCAGGTAATAATGTAATTAATGTTGTTAATGTAAAGGATTCTTATAACGAAACTGGCAAAATATGGAGTGAAGATGGATTTAATTTAAAGGGGGCTACAGTCAAGGTTTTTGATTCATCTAATAAGTTAGTATCAACTGTTAAAACTGATTCAAAAGGTAATGCAGTTATTAAAAACTTAGGTTCATCTAAATATTCTTTAGAAATTAGTTATTTAACTTATGAACCTATTAAATTGAAAGATATTGACTTTACCAAAAAATCAGGTACTGTCGATATCAAGGGATTAATGTTCGTTCCGGACATATTGCTTTTGGTCGACTATAATTCTCACAATGAAAAAGTTGACTTGCTGATGAATATGTCACGGAGGATTGCATACATCAGTACCACTGATTTTGACAAATCCCGTGCATGGTTAGTGGAATATGCTAATTATATGCATATTGACATGTTTTCAGAATCTGCTTACAGTGTTTTGACAGCTCAATACTTAAAAGAACTTCTTGCGAGGTCTCCTGCTAATACAAAATATAATGTTGCATATACTTTCAGTGTATTTTCAAAACAAATTTTGAACAATACTGGAATTCATATTGTAGGAGCTTCAGCGGCTAACAATACTTTTGATACTATTGAGAACACTTATATAGGTTCATATTTCCAGGCTAGGGATATTGCAGAATCAGATATTTTGCAAAAAAATATGAAAAATTATCTGAATTATGTAAAACACTTGATTGATCCTAAAAAATATTCTGACCCTACCTTGGATGAAAACAATGCTCCATTGATGTCTCCTGAATGTGGTTTTTATCATCCGGATTTAGGTTTATATACTTTAGTTCCTGAAGGAAAATTGATTAATCAATGGATTCGTGAAAATCCGGGTTATACTCACAGTTCTGATGGTAGTTTAAATTGGATGACTGAAAATTATGTTGTGTGGTTAACTAATGTATTGGACCCGACAGCATTGTTCAAGAAGTTTGAAAAGGATTATATCGCTAAATTTGGTCCAAAAAAATCATTCATAGCTATTGCTTCTTACTATGGTGGTGAAGAAGTTGCAGATGCACTTATTAGGGGTTATGAAGCTAATGGTAGGCCAGCTTTTAATGTATTTAAAACTGGAACTCAACCTCCAATGTCTTCAATTTTGAATAAAATCTCTTCAATTTCAACTGTTGGCATATCTGCAGTTAATTCATTATGTAGTTGGTCTTTAGATTATGCAAATGGTACTGCTGAACCAGATTTAACTGACATTGATTTGCATGTATTGAAAGGAATTGTTGAAATTTCTGAATACAGTTATCTCAGTGAATTGGGTCCTCAAGTCGAATGGACATTCATGGTTACATATCCAAGTTTCGAAGGAGTATTCGGTCAGGTTGCTTTGTCTTATGTAGACGTTTTTGGTAAGTCTCATGTTATCCAAGAAGGTGTAGATAAGATGGTTAAATTAAACTGTAAATGGGCTGACCTGCATGATTTAAATAATTCCGATAAAAAAGTAGCAATTATGTTGTATAACTATCCTCCGGGAAAAGCTGAAATCGCTGCTTCCTATTTGGATGTTTTCAACAGTACCTTTGAATTGCTTTATCAATTATATATGCAAGGTTACGACATTGGCGGTGACTTTGAATTTTCAAATGCAGTAAATAATACATTCCAATGGATTATAAATGCTAAAGATTCATATTTAATTAATAAAACTCGTCATAACTTGCTTTCATTGCATAATTTAACTCAAATAATATTTGACATGAACAATAAAGGTTCTTGGGCAAAAGGGTTATTAAACACTTATGTCGAAGAGAATTGGGATTATTTAATGGAACATCATCAATTGATTTCATTGAAAGATTTCGAAAAGTTAACAGCAGATATCAATGATGAATTGTTTAATCAGATGATTTCATACTGGAAAGACGGTTTAGGTCCGGCAATGGTTTATAAAAATAAATATATTGTAATTCCAGGTGTATGGTTTGGTAATGTATTCGTCACATTCCAACCTAGTAGGGGTTGGGAAGAGGTTCAAGACTATCACAGTTTAACCATTCCTCCGCATCAACAATATGTTGCATTTTATAAATGGTTGGATAAAACCGCAAAAATGAATGCAATAATTTCAATGGGTACTCACGGAACTCTAGAATGGTTGCCGGGTATTAACTTGGGTGCATTCCCTGGAGATTGGACATTTGAGTTAACTTTACTTCCGACTGTATATCCTTATATTGTTTCTAACCCTGGTGAGGCTATGGTTGCAAGAGATAGGAGTTCAGCTTTATTGATTACTCATATGACTCCTGCAATGGTATCATCTGAGTTATATGGTAATTATACTGTATTGAAAAATTACATCAATTACTATAAAGAACAATTGAGCTTAAACGTAACCAATAATGCTGAATCTTATAAGAATAAGATTTTAAAATTGGCTCCTAGCTTAGGTTTCAGAAATATGTCTAAAAATGAGACTTTCCAAGAGTGGATTGATGAATTGCATATCTATTTGGATGATATGGAGGATGACTTTAACACTTATGGTCTTCACCATTTAGGAAAAATCTTAACTGGTTATGAGCTTGCAGAGGAGGTAGTTACAATTGTTACTTCTCAAACAAAAATATATGACCAGTTATTGGAGCTATTGTATCCTAAATTAAGTGGATTGAAATTCTATGATGATATTCAGGGCAATCTTAAGTATACCAAAGAAGCTGATAGAATAAAATCATTCTTAAAAGAATATTCTTCACGTTTGGTTAATGGAAGTTCTGCTAAACAATTGAACAGGGAGTTCGGTATTTTAGAGGGAACTGCACTGTATAATTCAACACTTTACTGTGAAGAGATTATTTTAAACATTCAAAGGAATAATGAATGGAATGCAATTTTAAGTGCTTTAAATGGAAGATATGTGAAAGCTGGTCTGTTTGCTGATCCGTCTTATGGTGATTCAATACCAACCGGTTATGATGGTTATGCATCTGACCCTACCAGAATGCCTTCTCATGCAGCTTATGAGTCTGCTGTTAGGATTGTGGATATGCTTTTGGCTAATTACCATGAACAGCATGGAAAATGGCCGGAACTAACTTCATTAATATTGTGGGGTACAGAAATATCCAGAACTGAGGGTATAGGTGTAGCTGAATTCATGTATTTATTAGGTTGCAAACCTGTCTGGGCAGATAATGGTAAAGTTTTAGGTGTTGAACAGATACCTATTGATGAGTTAACTGTAACATTGAATGATGGTTCTGTAGTTAATAGGCCTAGAATTGATGTATTTGCAAGTATGGTTACAAACAATAAGGATTGGATTACTTGGATGCTGACTTCAGTTAATTTAGCTGTTAATGCTACTGGTGAGGATGCATCTAATAATTATGTAATCAAGCATTATGCAGAAAATCCTCATTTGGATAGGTTATTCGGTCTTCCAGGTAATGTTTTAGAAGGTACTGGTATGTCTAATCTTATACCTAATACTGCAGACTGGAGTATTGCATCAGTAAATGAATATGCAATGGATATTTATTTAAATAAAGTATCTTATTCATGGACTTTGGATGAAAAAGGTAATATTCAAGTTAATAAACAGAAAGATGTTTATAAGTATTTGCTTGATAATGTGGATGTAATTACTCAAAACTTTGATAGTACTTGGAGGTTATTCGATTCTGATGATTACTATGATTGGTTTGGTGGATTATATAATGCAGCTAATGTATTGAAAGAAAAATCAGGTAAAGATAAGCCTGATACTGCTTTCTTCGATATTAGGAACAAAAATAAATATGTTTCAAGAACCTATCAAGAGGAATTGGAATTTGAAATTCGTAGCATTCTTTTAAATCCACAATACTATGATCCTTTAGTTAAAACTCCTGCGGGTATGAACGCATATGCTTCCAGATTCCAAAATTTCTATGCAACAACCGTTTTAGGTGGAGAAAAATTAAATAAACAATTGGGTAATCAATTGGCTGATACTATACTTAAAATAAATTCTGGTGTTAACAGTAATACGTTAGCAGCAGGTTCTCAATCCACACTTGCTTGGATGGTTTATATGGCTCAACAAGGACTTTGGGATGGAGATGCAAGTACTGTTCAAAAGTTAGTCGATTCTTACATGCAAAGTGTAATTGAGTATGGTGTTGCATGTTGTCACCACACTTGTAAAAACCTTGCATGGAATTCCGAGATTATTCAGTTAAGCTCTTTAACTCCTGCACAAAAACAAAAATTTGCAGAAATTTTAGCTCAAGCAACTGAAACTGATCCGTTATATCAAATGGATAAAGAGATGGACCAGCAAGGTGCTGAAGGAAATCAAGGCCAAGGCTCTCAAAATGGTGAACAAGGAAATCAGAATGCTAATGTTTTAACAAATTCCACATCACAGCAATCACAATCTGATGGATCTAACAGTGGAGGTCAAACTTCTGCTGGTAATGATGCTTCACAATCTGGAGATGCAAAATCATCTTCTGACTCTTCTAGTTCACAAGATGCATCTTCTGGTGGTGAAAGTGCTGGTGGAGCTAAAGCATATGAGATTTCAGAACAATCTGTTGCTAAATCTGCTTCAAGTTCTGCAGAATCAAGCATGCCAATATTTGTTATAATTGCTGTAATTATTTTAATTGCAATTTTCTTGGTTGGTTATGTTAGAGATAGCAAAGAGGATTATGATGATTATTAATTTAATCATCAACTTTTTTTATTTTTATAGTAATTTTTAAATATTGTATTTTATCATAAATTATAACATAATAGAAAATTTTTAAAGTTTGTTTTATCAAATTTTCAATTAAAATTTGAAATTAAATTTGATGAGGTATAATATGAGTAAAAAAATTAATATTTGTTTAGTTTTATTGCTTTTATTGGTTTCAATTGGTGCGGTTAGCGCTGCGGAAAATTTAAATGAAACTAATGCTGTAAGTAATGAAGCTATTTATGATACTGCTGAGGTATCTTCTGATGTCAATATTAATCATAATTCTAATGATGTTTTAACTGTAGAAGATTCACAAAATCGGTTGGAATCTTCTTCACATACAATAACTGATGCGAATTATAATCAATATTTTGATTTAAAGGGAAACTTGGTATCTTCTAATGTAAAGGAAGGAGATACAATTAATTTGGATGGAAATTTTTCATCAAAGAATTTTATTTTTAATAAAAAAATCAATGTTGTGGGAACTTCTTCAAATAATATGAAAAATTCCATGATTACATTTTTAAGCGGTGCTTCTGGAAGTTCAATATCAAACCTTAATATTGCAAATACAAAAGCTGAGACTTATGGTATATTTTTAAACTCAGCAAGCAATTGTGTAATTCAGGGTTGTACTATAAAAAATACTGGAAGGGCTTCTTATACAATTTGTGTTGCTAATGGTGCTAATCATAATAATGTAACAGATAATGACCTAAAGACATATGGTATTACATACGGTCATGGTACAAGGTCAACTCCAACCTTGCTTGTAAGTGGTTCTCATTATAACTACATTGCTAATAATAAAGTGGAAGTCGATGATGCTAATGGTATTTATTTGTCTAGTTATGATGGAGGTCCTATAAAAGGTGGGGTTTCTAATTTCAATATTATTTACAATAATACTGTCATGTGCAATATTAATGTTTTGCCTACTTCATGGAGTTATACCATTCAAATCATGGGTAACAATAATACAATCAAAGCTAATAATGTTATTAGAGGTTATAGGGGTATTTCTTCTGCCGGCTACGGCAATATTTTCATAGACAATACTATTAGGAATATCACTGGTGCTGATTACAACCACCCTGGTGTTGAAACTGGTGGGGAATATGCAATTGTTGGATCTTATGGTGCAATTGTTAAAAATAACACTATTATCGATTGTAAAATAATATCAACCGGTGCAGGAATAACTGTTATTGACAATTCCATTGTAGAAAACAATTGGGTGAATGTATCAAAAGCAGGTAGGGGTATTGTCGCTGCTGGTTCAAATGTTGTAATTAGAAATAATACTGTTTTCACAGAATTCGGATCTGGAATTTATGAAAAAGATGAAGGCTCAGGTCTTTTGATTGAAAATAATGTTATTGATTCCAATTTCGGTGTTGGAATTTTAATCGAGAAATTAAGTTCCAGAAGAATGCCTTCTAATGTGACTATAACTGGAAACACTATTATAACTGGCAATAGAGTTGCGATAGATGCAAGCGGTGTTCAAGCTGACACTTCCGATATTGATATTCAATCTAATAATGTATTTGGAAAAGATATTCACACTCCTGCAGGAGTTATTGATACTTCAAAACCAACTTATGTCTTTAAAGGCAATACTTTTACAATCAATCCATCTAATTTTGATGAATATATCAATGCAAATGGTGGTTTGACTGGTTTGGTTAATGATGGGGATATTTTAAAATTTAAAGGTACATTCGATAATAAGGTAATATACATCAATAAAGGTATCAGAATCACTGGTGAAGACTGTACATTCTATAATTCAACATTTAAAGTTACTACTGGTAATGTATTAATTGAAAATTTAAACATTATCAATAAGGAAGCTGAAAGAGTCAATGCATGGGGAATTTTCGTAAATCAGGCTCAAGGTGTAAGGATTGTTAACAATAATATTTCTGTAAATGACCCTAAGGCATCTTATGCTGTTTATGTTTTAGAATCAACATTTGTTGACGTGTGGAATAATCAATTAACTTCCGAAGGGGATTATTTAACATTTACTTTACTTTCATATGCTTGTGAAGATTGTAATTTTGCAAACAATACAATTAAAACAATTGGTACTGGTGATGTTTATAATTTCAGACCTGAAACCTGTATTGATGGTAACGAAATTGTTATAGATGGAAAACAGTATTGTATTGATGGAAATGAGTTATATATTGATGGAAAATCCTATTGTATTGATGGTAATGAGCTTGTTATAGATGGTAAGTCTTATTGTATTGATGGTAATGAGATTGTTATAGATGGTAAGTCTTATTGTATTGATGGTAATGAGCTTGTTATAGATGGTAAGTCTTATTGTATTGATGGTAATGAGATTGTAATTGATGGTAAGTCTTATTGTATTGATGGTAATGAGCTTGTTATAGATGGTAAGTCTTATTGTATTGATGGTAATGAACTTTGTATTGATGGTGAAGAGTACTGTATGGATGGTGCACATGTTATTTCCGAAATTTATCAAACATACGGAATTTTATTATTATACTCATCAAATAATGTTGTTTCCGGAAATAATGTAAATGTCACTTCCAAATTGGCTGAAGTTCATTCAACCACTGGCGAAGATAACTCTACAAACTCATTAGTCGGTATAGATTTATATTTCAATAGTCATAACAACGTTTTTTCAAACAATGTTGTTAATGTAAAAGGCAAAGACAATTATGTTTATGGAATGGGGGTTTTAGGCTATAATACTGGTCATAAAGCTCCTGAAGGTCAAGGCGCTACAAACAATACTTTTGAAGGTAATATCATAACTCTTGAAAGTCCGTATTTTGCCACTGGTTTAATTATAGGTGCTGAATCTGAAGGAACTATTTTAAAAGGCAATGTCATTAACTTAAATGCTGGCGGCGTTACTTATGGAATTACTTTAGAGCTGTCAAAAATGACCACTATTGAAGGAAATGATGTTACATTGAATTCAGAAGTTATTTATGGAATTGAAGCATTATCCTCTGATGGTAATGTAATAACTGGCAATGATTTTAAAACTGATGCAAAACAGGTTTATGGAATCTTGCTTTCTATTTGTAAAGAAAATATTATTTCAAACAATAATATACTTGCAAACGGCAATGGTAAAGAGTTGACCATTAGAAACTTGGATTCCCTTAAATGCGGAAATGCCGGAATATATCTTAGATCAAATTCCACAAATAACAGAATAAATGCCAATAATATTACTTCAGCTAAAGGTTATGCAATCATAATTGATAATGAAGCTATTGATAATGTTATTGTGGATAATTATTTGGTTTCAGAAAAAGGCATTGGTAATGCTGCAGTAAATAACACAATAGGAAATGAGATTTCTGACAATTATGCATTCATTGCTAATTATACTATTAAAGTAAGTGAAATTAAGTATTTGGGACAAGGTCAATTTAATATAACATTTGGAGATGAGTTAAACGGAGCTATTGTCAAATTCTATGATTTGGATGATAATCTGATAGGAAATGCAATAGTTTCAAATGGAGTTGCTGTTTATAACTATGCCTTTGATAAAACTTATGAACCTGCAACTTATAGATTTACAGCACAATTGTTTAAGGAAAATTATAAATCATCAGTCTATGAAATTTTATTTGATATTAATAAAGCTGATGTTGGTGTGACATTTGAGAATATAACTATAATTCAAGGCGATACCCAATCAATTTCTTTAAAAATTGTTGATCCTTTAGGTAATCCAATTAAAGGTGCAACTGTTAAATTTATTAGGCAAAGTGCCAGAGATTTCCCTATGGGAACAGCAGTATCAGATAGTCAGGGTAATGCTGAAATATTCTATGAGCTTCCTGTTTCATTGGATGCAGGTGAGTACATTGTTCGTGCAGACATATCAGGGTTAAACAATTATAATGATGCAAGTTTTGAGTCTAAATTAACCGTTTCACCAAGAAATAGCGTTATAATATCTATTAACTCAAATATGTATGTCAAAGGAATATTGGGTACTCTAAAAGATTCCAAGGGTGATGTTGTTGGAAATAAAAAAGTATCTGTGAAACTTGGTTCAACTACCTATCCAATCACTTCAAATGCCAAAGGTGAACTTGTATTGCCTGCAAATGTTAAAGCAGGTTCATATCAAGCAACTGTTAATTCACTTGCTGAAGGAAAATACTCTGAAAATACTCTTACATCAAAAGTACTTATTGTAAATCCTATATCTGGAGGAGAGGATTACTCTGTCTATTATGGAAATACTGTAAAGTATAAGGTTCGCATATTGGACACTAAGGGCAAGGCAGTAGGTGCTGGAAAAGTAGTTACCTTCAAAGTCAATGGAAAAACAATAAAAGCCAAAACTGATAAATCTGGTTATGCAACCGCTTCAGTTAAGTTAGGCGTTGGTAAGTACACTATTACCTCTGCTTATGCTGGTGTTTCAAAATCCAATAAAATTACCTTTAAGGCAACTTTGTCTGCAAAAAATATGGTGCATAAAAAAGCCAAAACAATTAAATTCTCTACCAAATTGGTAGATAAAAAAGGCAAGGTCTTAAAAGGTAAAAAGATTACTTTTAAGATTAGTGGTAAGAAGTACACTGCCAAAACAAACAAAAAAGGTGTTGCAACTGCATCACTCAAAAATTTAAAGGTAGGTAAATTCACAATAACTTCAAGCTATGGTGGATGCACTATTAAGAATACTATACAAATTAAAAAATAAGGTTATTTAACCCTTATTTTACTTTTTTTTCAATTTTTCTTTAAATACATTTAAATATTTTTAAAATATAACTTATATGCATATAGTCAATTTTTTTTTCAATTAATTATGATTTTCATGGCTATTGTTTACTTTAATTATATTTAAATGAGGTGAAATTATCAAAGCAAAAAGTTTATTTATTTCATTAATCATGCTTTCTGTAGTGATGTTGTCATTAAGCGCTGCTTTTGCTAGTGACAATGCTACAGATGTCGCAGCTATTGATAATGAAATAGTTATCGATGAACCACTTGCTGTTGAAGAAGATTCTCAAGCAGTGAGTGCAAATGAAAATGTTGTAACAAAAGATAATTTTAATAATTATTTTGATAGTACTGGATCTCTATTGAGTAACGTCACTTCAGATGAATTGATATTTAGTGGAGATATTTCTAATGTTGGTGTAGATAATATTGTTCTTAACCGCTCAATTAAAATAAGCGGTAATGATGCAGTATTAACCAACATTTCTATAGATGTCAAATCTAGTGATGTTGTTATTTCCGGTTTAACTATTAATCAAGATAAAGGTGAATTTGGAATTTCTGTTTCCAATGCATCTGATGTATTAATCGAAGATTCTACTATTAATTTTAATGCAAATGCTGGCATTAATGGATATGCAATTAATGCTGATTTTGCAGATAATTTAAAAATTATGAACAATATCATTAATTATGTCGGTGCAACAACAGGATGGGAAGTTAACTATGCGATTCGTGTTTCAAATTCCAATAATACCATAATTAGTGGTAACAAAATTAAGGCTAAAATTGTTTCCGCTGATGTTCCTTGGGCTGAAATTCCTCCTGGAAGTGGAAATTGGGTAAGTAGTCCAATTAGTGGAACTATTGCTGTAAGAGATTCAAATGGATCTGTTTTAGATAGTAATGATATAAATACTACTTATTCTGGTGTTGTTACTTCCTATGGTTATGACACTATTTATGTTGTTGATTTTTCAGGAACATCAGGTACTGTAATCGTTAATAACAATATTACTTCCGTGGGTAAAGATTATATCTATGGTATCATTATTTCTGATAATGATTTCACAATAAGAGCTAATAATATTAAATCTACTGGAGAATATTATGCTAATGGTATTGATATTGAAGGTCCTGCTGCAGGTGTAGTAGAAGACAATGTCATTGAAGTTAAATCTGGTAGTAGTGCTTATGGTATTTATTCCGGTATGAATGGTGCTGATGTTAATGCAAATTATACTGGTAATGAGATTTCCGGTGAAGCATACAATATCTTTGGTTTTTCAATAGGTGATGTTTCAAGCAATGTTATAAACAACACTGTTTTAATTAATGGTAATTATACTACTGGTATGGCTTATAGAGGAGTATCTTTATCTGCTAGTGGTAATAAATTTGTTTTAAATTCTTCTGAAGTAGGTAGCGAATCTATCTGGGAAGGATTTGGTGTTGAAGCTGTTGGTATTAAAGTTATTAAAGGTACTGCAAATATTGCTGATAATGTAATTGCTGGTCCTGGTAAAGGTGTTTCCTTAGCAGGCAATGAAACTAATGTAGTATTGAAAAATAACATGATTAATACTATTGCTAATGTTGATAAAAATGCTTATGCAATTTATGTTAATGATACTGCTAGTTTAGAAATTGTTGACAACCATATCGATTACCAAGGCACTACCAAAGGTACAGGAATCAATAATGCAATTTATCTTTATAATGCTGATGGAGCTATTGTAAACGGAAATAAATTTGATCTAGATTTAGTTTCTGCTGATGTTGCTTGGATTGAAGTTCCTGTAGGTAGTGGAAATTGGATAAGTGCTCCTATTAGTGAAGGTATTGTTGTTGAAGATTCTGATAATGTTAGTTTTGATAGTAATACTGTATCTACTAATTTCACTGATGTCATTACTTCATACGGTTATGATACCATTTACTCTGTAGATTTCAAAAATTCCAATAATGCTGTAATCACAAATAATGAAATTACCTCTGTGGGTAAAGATTATATTTATGGAATTATTCTTTCTGGTAATGATTTCACAATAAGAGCTAATAATATAACTTCTATTGGCGAATATTATGCTAATGGTATCGATATTGAAGGTCCTGCTACTGGTATTGTTGAAAATAATGGTGTTTTAGTAATAAGTGGTGCTAGTGCTTACGGTATTTATTCCGGTATGAATGGTGCAGATGTAAGTGCTAACTACAGCGGTAATGAAATTTCAGGTAATGCTTACAATATATTCGGTATGTCTGTTGGTGATGTGGACAGTAATATTGTAAATAACTTTATTAACTTAAAAGGTAATTATACTACTGGTATTGCTTATAGAGGTTCCAAATTAACCATTGCTGACAATAATGTTGTATTAGAATCCAGTGAAGTTGGTAATGAGTCAATTTGGGAAGGATTTGGTGTTGAAGCTGTTGGTATTAAAGTTATTAAAGGTAATGTGAACATTAACAATAACGTCATTGCCGGTCCTGGTAAAGGTGTTTCCATTCTCAATAATGTTACTGAAGCTTCATTGACTGGTAACTTTATAAATACTGTTGCTAATGTTGATAAAAATGCTTATGCAATTTATGCTGTAGATGCTGCTGGTTTAATAGTTTCCAATAACACTGTTGATTATCAGGGTGCTACAAATGGTACCGGTATCAACAATGCTGTTTATATTAATGATGTTGAAGGTGCTGTAATTGATTCTAATAAATTTGATTTAGATTTGGTTTCCTCTTATGTGCCTTGGGCTGAAGTGCCTTCAGGTAGTGGAAATTGGGTAAGCTCTCCTATTTCCGAAGGTATTGTTGTTGAAAGTTCTAACAATGTTACTTTTGATAATAATACAGTAAATGTTCAATATACTGATGTTGTTGGAAATTATGATACTATTTACTCTGTTGACTTCAAAAATTCCAACAATGCTGTAATTTCAAATAATGATATTATATCTAATGGAAATACTTATATTTACGGAATAATAATTACTGGTGATAATTTCAATATTAACTCAAACGATATTAATACAACATCCAATTATTATTCTAACGGTATCGATATCGAAGGTCCTGCTACTGGAGTTGTAAAAGATAACGGAATTTCAGTAAAATCTTCTACTTCCGCTTACGGAATTTACTCAGGTATGAATGGTGCTAATGTTTCAGCAACTTATGTTGGTAATGACATTGTTGGTGATGCATATAACGTATTCGGATTCTCATTAGGTGATGTTGAAAGTAATGTAACTGATAATAATGTTGTTCTAGCAGGTAATTATACTACTGGAATTGCATACAGAGGATTTAATTTAGTGGTTGACAACAACGTAATTTCCGCAAAAGGTTCTAATGTAGGTAACGAATCTATTTGGGAAGGTTTCGGAGTTCAAAACATTGGTATTAAAGTTGTTAAAGGTGTTTCTACAATTACTAATAACAATATTCAAACTACTGGTGATTCAGCTATTAATTTAACTAACAATGATGCAACAGTTAAAGATAACTATTTAGCAAGTGCTAAAGGTGTAGGTGACAATGCTATTGTTGAAGTAGCTAATGCTACTATTACAAGCAATGCTCCTGAATATAAAATAATTTTAGCATCTCCAAGAGTATATACTGAATATGCAGATGGTGTACTCTATGTTGTAATGGCATATGATGAAAATGGTAATCCTGTTTCCAATATTACTCTTTTCTCAACTGTCAACAATGTAACTTACAATGCAACAACTGATGATGAAGGTTATGCAGCATTTGTAGTTGATTTGAATGCTGGTTATTATGTTGCAGTAACTTCATTTGCAGGTAATGAAGAATATGGTCCTAAGGATGTTTCAACTCCTATTACTGTAGATGCTTCCGCTTCCGCTATTAAAGCATCTTCATCTGTAACCGTTTTATTAACTACTGTTAAATCTGGATATAATTTCAAATTGACTTTAGTGGATATGAAAGGAAATGGATTAGCAAATAAAAAAGTTTCAATTACATTTAATGGTAAAACCAAAACTTACACTACAAACTCATTAGGTGTAATCAGCTACAAACTTTCAGCAACTAAAACAGGCAGTTACAAGTTAACCATGAAATTTGCTGGTGACAATAATTATGTAGCAAGTTCTGCTACCTCAACTATTAAACTCACCAAACAAGCTACAAAATTAACTGCTGCTAAAAAAACTTTCAAAGTTAAAACTAAAATTAAAAAATACACTGTAACCTTAAAAGACAGTAAAAATAAAGTTATTAAGAAAGTTAAAGTAACCTTAAAAGTTAAAGGTAAAACCTACAAAGCTACTACCAATTCAAAAGGTAAAGCTACTTTCAAAATTACCAAATTAACTAAAGCAGGTTCTTACAAATCTACTGTCAAATTTGCAGGAAATTCTTACTACAAAGCATCCTCAAAATCTGTTGTAATTACAGTTAAAAAATAGAGATTTTTAATCTCTATACTTTTTTTATTTTTTTCATGTAGATATCTAAATTCAAATTTACTATTTTTAAAGAGCGGCTCTATTTAATGAAAATATGGCTATTTTTAATTGAAAGGTTTCCATTTACTTATTATTTAATAGACTCTTTCTTGCATTAATCACATGGAAAAAATCGACTAAAAAATCCCTGTTTTTTTTGTTAAAGTTAGTTTTCATCAAAAGTGTATGTGGACATCTACATTTGACTGGTGAAAAAAAGTATTTTATAAAATATATGTTACAATATGATATATTTGATTGATATTTTAGGTAAAAATAGTTTAGCTTATGATTTTAATCATGTCTAAAATCAATATGGTGGTGGGAAAATAAATTAGCAAAAATAGCTAATCTATTTCATTGCATCTTTGACTCTGTCAAAGATTCCTTTTTCAACATGTTTAATTTCATCGCCACTAATTTCGGCGAATTCATTAAGTAATTTTTTCTGTTTGGAGTTCAATTTTTTAGGGACAACAACAGTGACAGTAACATACATGTTACCTCTTCCCTGATGTCTGTATGAGGTCATTCCTTGGCTTCTTAACTTAAATACTGTTCCACTTTGTGTTCCAGGTGTGATTTTGAATTCCACTTCTTTTCCTTCAATTGTTGGAATGCTTATTAAATCACCCAATGCAGCTTGCGGGAAACTAATTTGCTGTTCTATGTATAAATGATCTCCTTCACGTCTGAATTGTTTATTTTTCTTGATATGTACAGTAACAATCAAATCTCCTTCAATACCTGCTGATTCACCACAGTTTCCTTCACCGGAAACTCTTAAGTGATTGCCTTCATCAACCCCTTCCGGAATTTCGATTTTAATAGTTTTAGTTTTTCTTTTACTGCCTTTTCCATGACAATCTTCACATGGTTCTTTAATGATTTTTCCAGTACCACCACATTGTCTGCATGGTCTTACATTTACCATTTGACCTAAAATGGTGTTGCTGACTTCTTTAATTTGTCCTGTTCCTCCACAGGTTGAACATGTTTCTGGCTCTACTCCAGGTTTGGATTTAGACCCCTGGCATGTAGGACACAATTCGCTTCTTGTAATTTTGATTTCTTTATCGCAACCATTAAATGCTTCTTCCAATGTAATTGGAACTTCTGTGTAAATATCTGAACCTCTTTGGGGGCCGGTTCTGCCTCGGCTACGATTTCCTCCGCCAAAACCAAACATATCGAATATGTTTCCTATATCAAATCCTTGGAAAATATCTTCAAAGTTCACGTTTTGATAGAAATCTTCTGCAGTAAATCCATCCATTCCTGCATGACCATATTGATCATATCTTTGACGTTTTTCATTATCGGACAGGACAGCGTAAGCTTCACTCACTTCTTTAAATTTTTCCTCAGCATTTGGCTCATCGCAAACGTCTGGATGGTATTTTCTGGCTAATTTACGATAAGCTTTTTTAATAGTCTTCTCATCCGCAGATTTATCTACTCCAAGAACCTCGTAATAATCTCGCTTGTCTGCCATTTATTCACCTTATATGATAATTTAAAAAATAGATAGAAAAAATAATTTGTTTTATCTTATTGTTAGTTTATTATTGATTCTGATTCTGATTTTATTATATTACCTAACAACTTAATAAAACATTATTATTAATTCTAGTCTTTTACTTCATAGTCTGCATCAATTGTGTCATCATTTTTGTCTTTAGCACCTGCATTAGGGTCAGCTCCGGCACCTTGTTGAGCTTGTTGTGCTTGTTGTGCTTGAGCTTCAGCTTGTGCCTGTTGATAAATTTTTGCACCAATTTCTTGAACTACATTGGATAATTCATCAGACTTTGCTTTAATGGCATCAATGTCATCACCGGCTATAAGTTCTCTTAATTCAGCTACAAGTCCTTCGACTTTAGTTTTTTCATCTTCAGATACTTGATCTTTGAGTTCATCTAAGGTTTTTTCTGAAGTGTAAATTAATGAGTCTGCATTGTTTCTGATTTCGATTTCTTCTTGTCTTTTAGCGTCTGCTTCAGCATTCATTTCTGCTTCTTTGACTTTTTGTTCGATTTCTTCGTCGGATAATTTTGTTGAGGAAGTAATGGTAATCGCTTGTTCTTTACCGGTTCCTTTATCTTTAGCAGTTACATTGATAATACCGTTTGCATCAATATCAAATGTTACTTCGATTTGTGGAACTCCTCTTGGTGCAGGTGGGATTCCTACAAGTTGGAAACGTCCGAGTGAAGTGTTGTCAGCAGCCATTTTTCTTTCCCCTTGCAATACGTTGATGTCTACAGAAGGTTGATTGTCTGCAGCTGTGGAAAAGATTTGGCTTTTCTTGGTAGGAATTGTAGTGTTCCTTTCAATTAATGTAGTGGATACACCACCTAAGGTTTCAATACCTAAGGATAATGGAGTTACATCTAAAAGAACGATGTCTTTAATTTCTCCAGCTAATACTCCTCCTTGAATAGCAGCACCCATGGATACACATTCCATTGGGTCAATACCACGTTCAACAGGTTTTCCTATGAATTTTTCAACAAATTGTTGCACGATTGGCATTCTGGTAGGTCCACCAACTAAGATGATTTTATCAATTTCAGATTTGCTCATTTTTGCGTCATCTAATGCTTGTTGCATTGGTTTACCGGATTTTTCAACAATTGAATCAACGAGCTCTTCTAATTTTGCTCTTGTGAGTGAAATGATTAAGTTTTTAGGACTTCCGTCAGCACCCATTGCAATGAATGGCAAGTTTACTTCGGTAGTTGTGGTGGTGGATAATTCGATTTTTGCTTTTTCAGCAGCTTCTCTTAATCTTTGTACTGCTTGGTCATTATCCATTAAGTCAATTCCTTCTTTAGCTTTGAATTCATCAGCTAAGTATTTGATTAATACGTTATCCATATCGGTACCACCGAGTTGGGTGTCTCCGCTGGTGGATCTTACTTCAAATACTCCTCCACCGAATTCCATAATGGTTACGTCTAAGGTACCTCCACCTAAATCGTATACCATAATGTTCATGTCGTCTTCTTCTGCTTTGTCAAGACCGTATGCGAGGCTTGCTGCAGTTGGTTCGTTTACGAGTCTTACAACATCTAATCCTGCAATGGTTCCTGCATCTTTGGTTGCAGTCCTTTGGTTATCGTCAAAGTATGCCGGTACGGTAATTACTGCTTTTTCGATAGGTTCTCCGAGGAAGGTTTCTGCATCTTTTTTGATTTTTTGTAAGATGAATGCGGAAATTTCCTGTGGGGAATATTGTTTTCCGTTTACGGTTACTTTGTGGTCAGTACCCATGCTTCTTTTAATTGCACTGATGGTATTTTCAGGGTTTGTAACTGCTTGTCTTCTTGCAGGTTCACCAACTAACATTTGACCGTCATCAGTAAATGCAACATAACTTGGGAAGGATTTACCATATTGACTTGCTCCTTCAGCGGAAGGAATTGGGGTTGGTTTACCTCCTACAAGTACAGATGCAGCTGAGTTACTTGTTCCTAAATCGATACCAATAATTTTTTCTTTTTTAGCGTCAGACATAATTATCACCTATTTTTTTTTATAAATAATTTAATAAACTTGAATTTTATTTTTTACAAACAATAACTTTGGAGTATTTGAGGACTTTATCTTTGTACATGTATCCTTTCATCAGTTCATCTATAACATATCCGTTTTCGACATCGTCGGACTTTTGAACCATTAATGCTTCATGTTTATTCAAGTCAAATTTTTCTCCTTTTGCAGGAATTTCTTCTACTCCTTCTTTAGTCAAAATATCTTTGAATTTGTTGTAGATGAGTTCTACTCCTTCTTTTAAATCTTTTTCATTTTCAATTTCTAAAGCTCTGCCGAAATCTTCGTAACAATCTATAAACTCTTTTATGATATTCTCATTGGCGAATTTTATGATTTCTTTGTTTTGCTTATCTGTTATCTTTTTGAAGTTTTCGAAATCTGCTTGAAGCCTTTGGGATAATGAAATGTATTCTTGAGTTTCCTGTTCTTGTTTTTCAAGATCTTCTTTAAGTCGAGTCAACTCTTCATCCTTTAATGCTAACTCCTCAAGAAGTTCATCATACTTTTCGGAAGTATCTTGAGTTTCAACTTCAGTTTCGCTTTTATTTTCATCAGTCATACGTGCACCCTTTTAATGTTTTTTTGAAAAACTCAGGTAATAACTCTGCATCGAGAATATAAATCTTTAAGAACTTTAATATTGGTTTTGGGAATTTATGGACATATAGGAAAATGGTTCATCATTTAAGAGCTATTACTTTAAGTTTTTCTGAACCAAATATTAAAGTAACCAAAAGTTATCTTTCTCTTACTATATTATAGTAACAAAAAGTTATATAAAGGTTTCGATTATTTTGACTTTTTTCTTACAATGGGTAATAAAAATACAATAATTTAAATATGAATAATATATAATAGTATAACCATGAGTAATAGTAATGACATTAATAAAAATGATAGATATCATAGAAATGTCAATTCTTCTAATGGCCACATTGAAATTAGAGGAAACTATAACGACCATTTAGAAGACATTGATAAAGAAGATATACTTGATGTAATGGGTTGTAAAACTAGAAGGGATATCATAAATCTTTTAAGGGAAGAACCTATGTTTGTCAGTGAAATATCCAATGAACTTGATATTGGTCAAAAGGCAATCATTGAGCATTTGCGTGCTATGGAGGATATAGGTATCTTAAATTCATCATACAAGAAAATTTTAAGAGGCCGCCCACGTAAATACTACGATTTACAAAATGAAGTGAATATACATATTACAATTAATAGGAATACTTTTGATGTAAATCTCTCAGATGACATATTAAATACATTACAACTCCCGTCAGGTGACGAATGGTCAAAACTTTTAGACATTGAAAAAAGAATTGATGATGGACAACTTGAAGCTATTGACGAGTTGAAAAACCAGATAAGATTATATGGAAACCTTTTAGAAAGGGCGGAATATATTCTTGAGAGAACTTTGAAAGGAAAATAACTTCTTTTGTGGTCATTAATCTGATTGTTTGAATAATAATTTCAAACAATATTTTTTACTTTTTTTTGGAGATAATTGCCTGTCCGAGAGATACTGATCCGTCTCCGGCACATGTATTTTTATGTTGGATAAATTCGTATCCGTTATTTTCAATATAATTCTTTACGGTATCTGTAATTGATTCGTTATATAATACTCCACCGGTGGCTCCAATATTTTCAATTTTTTTATTCTCTGCTGCAATTATTGCAAGTTCGCTTAATCCTTTAGCCACTGCAATCTGGCCTGCACGTGCAACATCCGCCTTTTTTTCACCGTTCTGGTACAGTTCAACTACCTGTCTTAGAATGTCGGTAGTGTTTAATATGTTGTTTTCAATATGATATTGAATCTCAATATCTTTGGTTGAATAATAGGCACATGACTCAAGTTTCATGGAGCATTCCCCTTCATAAGTTCTTTTGTCACATATTTCAAGGGCAACAGCCATCGAATCAAGAACCCTTCCTGTACTTGAAGTTTTGCCAACATTGATTCCGGACTCTATCTGTTTGAAAATATTTTTTATTTCCATTTCACCATATTTGAAATGATTGGAATAATTTTTAATCAAATCTTCATCTTTTAAAATGCTTGCAAGCATTCTTGCAGGATATTTTGTTGCCATATCTCCGCCAGGCATCAATTGGCTTTCCAGATGACCCATTCTTTCAAAGCTTTTGACATCTGTGTAAAGTATTTCTCCTCCCCAGCTTGTACCGTCGCTTCCATATCCCACTCCATCGGCCGCTATTGCAATCATTTCATCAATTGTACTGTCATTTGCAAGGGCAACGGAATGCGCATGGTGGTGCTGGACAGGCATAACTTCGGCATCATGCTTTTCAGCCAGTTCATGTGCCAAACGGGTGGTGAAAAAGTGAGGGTGCATATCGCATGCAATCATGTCAAAATCGTGAATTTTGGTGATTCTCTGCATATTCTCAATAGCTTCCTTTAAAAATTCCAATGTTTTCGGTTTGTTTGTATTTCCAATGTGTTGTGATGGGTATACAATATCATCTTTGGCAATGGAAAATGTAACATCAAGCTCAGGGCCCAAAGCCAGAACATTCAACTCATTTACTTCATAATTGATTTTATATGGTTCGGGAGTATATCCTCTAGAACGTCTGATGAATGATAGCTCGTTGTTTCTGAATCTGATGACCGAATCATCGCATCTGTTTAAAATCCGACGGTTGTGGATTAGTGAATAGTCATTGATTCCGTTGATGATGTCTTCGTTTTTAATCATCATCGGTTCGCCGGGCGTATTTGCAGAGGTCATGACATATGTGTCGATATCGCTTTCATCGAAAAGCAGATAATGCATTGGAGAGTAAGGAAGCATTACTCCAATATTGTGAAGTCCCGGTGACAATGATTCAGGGAAAGGATAATTGTCATTTTTCTTTAAAATAACTATTGGCCTTTTATTTGAAGTTATTGTTCTGATTTCTTTTTTTGAGGTTTGTGCATAATTTTGAACAGACTCCAAATCCTTGCTCATTACTGCAAAGGCCTGATTTGGACGATTCAGACGGCTTCTCAGTTCTTTGATTGCTTCGTCATTGTATGCATCAACAACCAGGTGTGTTCCTCCTATTCCTTTGATGGCTAATATTTTTCCTTTTTCCAACACTTCAGCACCCATTTTTATGGGATTTTCACAGTCAATTTTATTTTGACCTTCATAAAAAGCCATTTGTGGACCGCAGTCATTGCAGCAAATTGCTTCGCCATGGTATCTTCTGTTTAAAGGTTGCCTATATTCGACAAGACATTCGTCGCATAATGGAAATTCATCCATTGTGGTTCTTACCCTATCGTATGGCACGCTTTCAATCACAGTAAATCTGGGTCCGCAGTCGGTGCATGCATTAAAAGGATATTTGTAACGTCTGTCATTTGGGTTTCTTATCTCTTCTAGGCATTTGTCACAAATTGCAATGTCTGGTGGAATTACACTAATTCCGGAGTATGCATCTCCGCTTTCAATAATTTCAAAGTTGGAATAGGCTTCCGCTTCAATGTCTTCTATTATCATTGAATCTATTTTGGCTATTGGTGGCAATTCATTTGGAAGCCTTTCAATGAATAATTCTGTATTTTCACCTTCAATTATGATTTCGACAACGTTTCCAAGGTTTCTTACATATCCTTTAAGATTCAAATCGGATGCCAGCCTATATACATATGGTCTGAATCCTACGCCTTGAACTATTCCCTGTGTCAAAACCTTCCGAGCTTTCATAAATATATTATTTAAGTTAAATTTTATATAAAATTTTATCCTAAGTAATACTATGAAAGATATTCTTGAAAGATTGGTCCGTGGTGAACTTGATATTGAAGAGGCTGAAAAGATATTAAAATCAGATGCTATATTGGAATTCGATGATGTTGCTAAGTTTGATATCAAAAGAAATGACCGCACAGGTTTTCCGGAGGCTATTTTTGCACAGAGCAAAGATTATGATGATTTGATTTTGATAATTGAAAAATATCTTGAAGCTAATGACGAGGACCTGATAATAACAAAACTGTCCGATGAAAGATATGAAAAAATTTTAAATGATTTGGGCAGGGATTCATTCATATATGATTACAACAAAAGAGCTCAAATTTTGGTAATTAGAAAAGAAGTTCGTAAAAACGATCCGATTGCAAAAATCGGCATCATTACCGCAGGAACATCTGACATCAATATTGCTGAGGAGGCTAAGGTCATTGTTGAGGAAGGTGGCTGTGAAGCTATCACATCCTATGATATTGGTGTTGCAGGAATCCATAGATTATTTCCTCAAATAGCTTATATGGTTCGTGAAGGAGTTAAAGTATTTATTGTTTGTGCAGGAATGGAGGGGGCTCTTCCGTCTGTTGTTGCAGGTCTGGTTGATGTTCCGGTCATAGGTGTTCCAACATCTGTGGGTTATGGTGTGGGAGAAGGCGGCAGAGTCGCTTTGGATGCGATGCTTCAGTCATGTGCTCCTGGAATTGCAGTTGTCAACATTGACAATGGATTTGGTGCTGGTGTATTTGCTCTTACTATTATTAATGGCATAATATAATTGGAAGATAATGGGAGTTAATCCTTTGGAGGAACTTCTTTTATTGCTTCATGAACCCTTTTACAATTGTTTTTATCATTGAATAAGAAAAAATCATCAGTTCTTTTTATGTATTTTTCCTTAATTTTGCATTGATTTTCAATATAATCGATTATCAAGTCAACAAGTTCCTCTTCGGATTCGCATATTTCTCCCATTCCCATGGTTTCGTAATTAAAAAAGCTTTTTTCTACATCGAAGTGGTAATCATTGAGATATTGATAATAAATTACGGGTTTATATAAATATGCAAAATCAAAAGCTACTGATGAATAATCGGTAACCAATAATGATCCATTATTGAATAGCGTTTGAAATTTGGTTTTTTCGTAATCAATTTTGACATAATCATTTTCATCGAATAATTCAATGAAGTTATAAACGTTGGGATGGGGTCTAAAGATTATTTCATAATTGTTTTCACGTGCTTTCTGAATTAGTTTCTCATTGTTGATTAAGCTATTGAATCGTTTAAAGTATTCGGTTTCCTCAATGTAACTGTTGGATTTTCCGGTTAAATATCGTCTCCATGAAGGCATAATGATGATTTCATGCTTATCTTCTACATTTTGGAGGTTGTCATATCTAGGCAAACCTTTTAATTGAATTACTTGTTCATCATAGTTGTAATGATATCTGAAGATTGATACATATTCCTTTTCGGAACTCACAAGGAAGAATGATAAATTCATATTTTTTTTATTTAACCAATCTGAAATATCGTCTTTAAGAATTCCATGCTGCAAAAATATATTGTTTGATTTCAGCAATCCTGCAAAATATGGATAACCTCCCCAAAACGGGTAGATAATTCCATTGTCCGGATGTGATGTTATAATGTTTTCAGCATATAATCCTAAAAATCTATGTTTTAGGGATTTGTAGGGGATTACTTTTCCAATTTTTTTGATTTCATCATAATCCCTGTTTTTTGAATCCAAAATGAAATATTTATCAATAGGCTCATTTTGTTGGACTGAATATTTGAAAAGATGCAATCCATTATCGTCTGATTCGTTCGGACGGTCCATATAAAACCATATTTTTTTGTTTTTTAAGATTGGGTAACTTAACATGTAAGCTATTCTAAATGGAATGGCCTTTAAAAAACCTACATCATGATTTTTAATCATTTTTGTCATGAATTTTAATTCTTGCTTTATCCAGTTTAGAGCAGTTTTCTTTTTAATTATTATTTTTTCATCTTTGAGGACACTTAAGAAGTGTTGGGTTTTTGCATATCCTACAATTTTGGAAAAGTTGCAAGGCCTTGAAAAATCAATTTTTAACTGTTTTGATTGGGATTTGAATTGAATTTCATATTGTTTATCAATAGATAATGGTATTTTCACTTCAAAAGATCTGTTGGATGCGAATTTATGCCCTAATGAATATAAGTCATATTGGGGGAATTGAACTTCATTGATTTTTAATTTTTTGTTGTTAAGCAGAATTTCAAAATCATTTTTTCTTGTATTGATTAAACTAACCAGAAGGTACAGTTCATTATTTATTATGTCATAGATATCAATAAAAACAGTAGTCAATAGCAATTTTTCTTTAATTTCATCGTTTAATTCATTATCATATTTCAACAAAAACAGAAATAGTTTAATTTCATTTTCAATTAGAATATTATTTAGAATTATTTCATCATCAATTACCTGGGTAATTTTTTTAATTTTGTCCAAATCCAATTTTTCCGGTGCTTTTTCGATTGTTGCAATCCATTTAAGTTGATTTAATAATGCATATTGTACAAATTTGGGAATTCTTGAAAATTCCTTTTTGCTTTTTTTAATTGGATTTACAAGATTATCTTCAATATATTTTTCGTATTCTTCAGGGTTAAACGTAAATTCTTCGGTAGGCAGTATTTTTTCCTCTATGTTTTCAATATAATAGCTTCCTTCTTTACAAATCCCCAATATTGGATTTTTTATTAATATTTCAGTTAAAAATGATGGGAATTTATTATTTTCATTTATAAATTTATTTTTGATTGAATCCTTTCTTATAAAAGTTGACCGCTCGATTATTTGAATCTTTTCCGGGTTTTTGTTCAAATTAAATGTTTTTGAAGAGTTAAACCGATGATCCAGATATATTTCCTTTCTACCGTTTTTATAGTAATACATTGGTATTGTTATCAAATCGACATTCTTGTTTTTTTCAATAAATTTTAAAGTATTTTCCAATGTATTTTCGGATATGTAATCATTAGCTTCTAAAAAAAGAATATATTCTCCATTGGCATATTTTATTCCATCATTAAGTGTAATTGATGACTCGGATTTAATATATTTGATGTTATTGTAATCTTGATGGTTTAATTCATTACAGATAACAATGACTTCGATGTTTTCTTCAAAATTTAAAGTCTGATTAATTAGGGAGTTGAGTGTTTTTTCAACATCTGACTTAAAATTATTTGATTGTATAATTACTGAAAATTTAAATTCACTCAACTTTATTCCTCTATTAATCTTGTGATTGCTTATAGTCTGGATGCATGGTGTTTAGTATGAATTTTATTTCCTTGTCCACATCATCCTTGTTTTTAAATTTTTCCATAATTATAATATAGGTGTGCTTTTGATAATAGAGACTACTCAAATACACTGTTCCATTTTCATAGGTTATTTCCGTTTGGTAAACAGATACATTATTTATTTTATTTTTTGTTATATTGGTAGTGGTATTATTGCCTTCCAGTCCCAATATTTCGTCACTTAGATTCATTAAACTTTCTTTTGATGTATCTTTTTTTCCTTCATCTTCAATGGTTATTTTTTCAGCACCGTCTTTTTTATATAATGAAACGCTGTATCCATCAGCTTCGTCTACGGAATAACCATGAGGCAATGTTATTGTTGTTTTACTAAAAGTTACAATCGCACTGCCTACAGTATCTGAATTAGATACTATTAAAACCATAGAACCTAATCCGATAAGTAATATTATTATAATAAATGCCCATCTTTTATCCATGTTAAAACCTTTCTATTTCTTTTTACTACTTTTAACATATGCGTCACAAACTTTTTTGGTTTCTCCTTCCATTACGATTTTCCCATTTTCAATCCAGATACATTTGTCACATATTTTCTTGATTTGAAGAATGGAGTGTGAAACTAATAATACTGTGACGCCGTCTTTCATCATTGATTGGATCTTTTCTGAACTTTTCTTTTTGAATTTAATATCTCCTACAGCTAATATTTCATCAATAATGAGGATATCTGGATTTATTGCAGTTGCTACAGAAAATCCTAATTTTGATTTCATACCTTTGGAGTAATTTTTCACAGGGTAATTGATGAATTCCCCAAGCTCTGAGAACTCAACGATTTCATCATATTTTGAATCAAGATACTCTTCATCCATACTTAAAAAAGCACCATTCAAATAAATATTATTTTTTCCGGTGTAATTTTTATCAAATCCTGCACTTATTTCAAGTAATGGTGCAACTTTTCCATTGATTTTAATTGTACCTTCGGTTGGTTCATATATTCCTGCAAGAATCCTAAGCAAGGTACTTTTTCCAGCTCCATTGAACCCAAGAATTCCCACTCTTTCTCCTCTGTAAACTTTAAAAGAAATTCCATCTAAAATTCTAATTTTTTCCTTTTCTTTTTTATTTCTTTTAAGGGTTCTAATTACATATTCTTTAAGTGTATCAATTTTGTCTTTAGTAACCTTGAATTCCATTACTAGGTCATCTACTTCAATTGCTACATTGTTTTTATTGTTTGCAGGCAATACATTCTTTTCTTTTTTTCCAAATATTCCTTGAATTTTATCTGTGATACCCATAATATTACCCACTATATTTCTAATACTAATTTTTTCTCATAAATCTTGAACAATATGATTCCGATTCCAAATACTGTAAATGCAAATGCCGCTAAGTAAAGCAGTGTGCTAAAATCAGGTACAACTCCATAAACAACAGATTCTCTGAAACAAGAAATTGCAGAGTAGACTGGATTCAATGTAAATAGTATCTGGATAGATGAAGGAACAATTTCAATCGGATAAAATAACGCTGATGCATACATTAAAAGTAATGTGAACACATTATAGAGATATCCGACATCTGAAAAGTATGTGTTACATACCGCTAAGATTAATCCAATTCCAAATATTAAAATTACAAGTAAAAATATTGGTATTACTGCATAAATACTTGTTAAGTGGAATGAAGCACCAGTAATTGTCATTACACCAAATAAAATTATGAATGATATTAGAAAGTTAACGAATTCATAACATATGGAACTTACTGCGAACATATATTTAGGCACGTAAATTTTCTTTAAAAGATATGCGTTTCTTTTAATTGAGTTCATAGCTCCTTTTGTACCTGCGTTATAAAAATCGTATATCAATCTTCCAGACAGGAAATAGACTGGATAGTTTTCTATAGATCTTCCAAATAACATTGAAAAAATTGCTGTAAAAACTAACATAATTAAAAGTGGGTTGAAAAAACTCCATAAAATTCCTAATACGGAATCTTTGTATTTTGAAGTTAAATCCCTTTTAACCAATTGTTTTAATAAAAATTTTTTTTCTGCGAATGTATCAAACATGTTCTAACCAATATTTGTTTAATTTATAATAAAGTTATTTTCTTCTTCTGGTAAATTCTTCGAAGACTTCATCAATTTCTACACCTTTGTAAACCAAAATCAAAAGTGTGTGGAAAATCAAATCAACAGATTCATAAACCAAGTTTTCATCATTTTTAGCAGCAAGCAATACTTCTCCAGCTTCTTCAGCTATTTTTTCAAGTATTTTATCTTCAGCTTTTTTGTCGCTGTCTTGCATGATATTGGATGTATATGAATCTATTGGATTATCCCTTCTAGATTCTAAAACTTCGTATACTTCTCGTATGATTTTATCATTGTCCATTTAATCATCATCCTTTGATGCTTGGTCCTGAATACTTTCTGTAAGTGCAATTAATGGATGTTTGTCATCATCAATGATTTCAATATCATTGAATGTTCTAATGCCCGCTTTGTCTGCAGTTTTTTCCATACCTAGTTTAATGTCTTGACCTAAATCAACAACATAGGAATCTACGGTTTCATATCCTCTTTGTTTTGATGCAACTGCTCTGTGGTGTCCGTCAACCAAAATCCAACGGTCTCCAGTTTTAACAACAATTGCAGGTTCAGCCAATCCTTTTTCTAATTCATAGGCTCTTCCTTCAAGTTCATCTGCATAAACTCTATCCTGTGTAGGTCTTAATTTATTGGTTTCAACAGGCATATGTTTTAAAGTAGTTTTGATGCCGTATAATTGTTCCATGGTCTTTTTAAAGTATTCCACTTTGGTTGGTGTTGACCTTTCTATGTGTGACCTTACCATATCGGTGTTTGTTATGATTCCAACTAATGCTCCTTTTTCATCTACAACAGGCATTCTTGAAATTCCTCTTCTAAACATTACTCTTGAAGCATCATTTATGGATAAATCTTGGTTTGCAACTACCAATTTGGTACTCATTAATTCTTCAACTGTATCTGCCCATTCTTTTGATACAATATCGAATGCAGTTACCATGCCGACTAACTTTCCGTTATTAACTACTGGATAACTATTGTGACGACTTTCTCTCATTAAAGCTATAACTTCTTCAGTTTTTGTAGATGGAGAAACATTAATAACGTTTTTAGTCATGTAATCTTTAACATATGATTTTTTTCCAGCCATTTTTCAACCCTCTATTCAATGTTTTCTTTTAATAATTTAACTGTTTCACCAGGGTCAGCTTTTCCACGGGTTAATCTCATGACTTGTCCTACAAGGAAGTTGATTGACGCTTTTTGACCAGCTAAATAATCTTCAACAGCTTTTGGATTTTCTTCAATTGCTTGTTTGACTGCAGCTAATACTTCATCATCTTTTACAACACCAAGCAAGCCTAACTCTTCAGCAATAGCTTTTGGAGATTTGTCGTTGTTTGGCATTTGTTCAATAATTTTATGACCTGCCTTTGCAGTAATTTCTTTATCTTGAAGCATTTTCAAGAATTCAACTAAATCATCAACTCCAATGCCACTGTCTGCAAAGTCTAATTTATTATATGATAATACTCTTTTAAGTTCATCTCTCATGATTTTTGCTGTAAATACAGGATCAACTTCTTTAACTACTTCTTCATATGCAATTGCAAGATCTAATTCGGAAGTCAATACTTTAGCAGATTCTTCGTCAATATTATAATCTTCAACAAACCTGTTTACTTTGTTGTGTGGAGCTTCAGGCATTGTTTCTAAAATTCTTTGGATTGTTTCATCACTGATTTTCATTGGTGGTAAATCTGGGTCTGTGATGAATCTGTAATCGTCTGCATCTTCTTTTAATCTCATTCCTACGGTAATCATTTGTGATTCTAAGTATGCACGAGTTTCTTGTTTGACTTCTACTCCTCTTTTCATAAGATTTTTCTGTCTTATAAGCTCGAATTTCAATGCTTTGTACGCACCTTTGATGGAGTTCACGTTTTTCATTTCTACTCTGTTTCCTCCGTTGATAGAAATGTTTACGTCAGCCCTCATAGTACCTTCACCACGAGCTCCTCCACTATATTGTAAAACACGAATTAATTCTTTTAAGAAGTTTCTAGCTTCTTCAGGAGATTTAATGTCTGGTTCGGTAACAATTTCAACTAATGGAATTCCTGAACGGTTGAAGTTGACAGTACCTCTGTCCGGTTTAAATTGACCTGGGTCTTCTTCTGCGTGAATTTCTCTTATTCTAATTCCATTCAATTCCCCTTTTGTTCCGATTGGAACTGAGGTTCTTTGATAACCTGATGGTAAATCAGGATAATCATAATGTTTCCTCATGAAATAGATTACGTCTTGGTCAATTTCACAGTTAAGCATTAAAGCTATCATTAATGCATTCTCTAACGCTTTTTCGTTTGTTGGGTGTGGTTTAGCACCTGGTTGGTTTAAACAAACTGGGCAGATATTTGAATTTATAGGTGCGTCCTGGTAATTGGTAGGACAATCACAGAATAATTTTGATTCGGTTTCTAATTGTACGTGGATTTCAAGTCCACACATCATGTCAACATCGTCACTAATAATAATTCCTCCATAGGATAATTTTTTAAAAATTTATATTATAATTATATTTGATATATTAGATTTATAAATATTATTAAAAATGGCTGTTTTTTGGTGATGATTTTTTAGTTGATATAAAATTAAAAAAATTAATATTTGTTTTTCAATGATTCTTTAACATACCTTTTTATAAATTTGTCAAGCTCGGGATTAATTTCACTTTTTTCAGGTCCTAATTTATTTTTATCAGTAAAGGTGCCCTTAATGTCTCGTCCAGACCATTTAACTTCTTCTTCAACTCTTTTACCATATTTGGTTCCAAACATTTTAAATAGTGGGAATTTTGTTATTCCATTTGCTCCACTTAATATGAGTATTCCTATATTTGCCAGATTGTCGATCCATGTTCCGCATATTATTTCGATGTCTGGGAAGGCTAATCTAACTTGAGCTACGACTTGGGCATAATAAAGTGATGCAGGTTGTGAGGAATCTGCATAAATGGTTTCCTTGTGGGGATTTAAAGAATAAAAAATCACTCTGTCTATTTTATGATCTCTAATGTAATCGATAATGTATTTGACATCATCTAAAGTTTCGCCCAATCCCAAAATTATGGTTATTGCCTTTTTAAAGCCAAGTTCTCCGGCTACATCTAACATATTGCTTATATCATCTAATTTTTTGCTGGGACACACACTTTCATGAATTTTTGGATTAGCCACTTCAACAGCGCCGGTTATCCCTTTGATTTCATTGCCGTATTCATTTAATTCGTCGGTGATTCCAGTATTTAACCAAACACCATCTCCGGTTATTTCCTTGATTGTTGTAGCAATGTCTTTAATTTCATGTGTTGTGAATGATTCGTATCCTCCTGATAGAAATTCGATATTCCAGTCAAGACGTTTGCACATTTCCGCTTCAGCATAAATATTATTTATATTACGTCTGGCCTTTTTTGGATCTTTGATTTTATCTTTTTGTGTTGACATGTAACAAAAAGCACAATCTCCCTTGTCACACCACCATGATAGAAAAACCGCTCTTTCAAGAGTAATTAATTTTCCATGTTTTTTAATTGTTGTTTCGTTGGCTTGTTTTAATAGGTCAAATATGTTAGAATCCATGTTTTTAATATTGATTCTTAAAGTTTATATATTAGTTCATATAATCTATTATTGTAAATTTATTTCGTTTTTTTCAATAAACTTGGAAAAAACCAAAAGATTTATATACTATGTGATGCATAGTTATTATTACTGTTTAAAGTCTTTTGATTTTTAAACATGGGTTGTATTTGGTTGAGTAGATGGGTATCATATGCCATCGTAGCTCAGTAGGTAGAGCGTTCGGCTGTTAACCGATTGGTCACAGGTTCGAGTCCTGTCGATGGCGCTTTTGGGGCCCATAGCTTAGCCAGGTAGAGCGTCCGGCTCATAACCGGAAGGCCATGGGTTCGAACCCCATTGGGCCCATGTTAATTAAACTTTATTTGTACTTATGCTCCGGTGGTGTAGTCCGGCCAATCATTTCGGCCTTTCGAGCCGAAGACTCGGGTTCGAATCCCGGCCGGAGCATTTTAAAAAATTTGTTAAGATTTTTAATGGTTTCTGTGCATCCTTTCATTTTTATAAGCGGGGGTGCCCGAGAGGCCAAAGGGGACAGGCTTAGGACCTGTTGACGCAGGTCTACCAGGGTTCAAATCCCTGCTCCCGCACTTTAACAATTTTTTTAGTTAATTTTGTAATCTATGCCGGGGTAGGGTAGGTGGTCATCCTCCGGGACTGTGGATCCCGGGACTCGGGTTCGAATCTCGGCTCCGGCCCCATTTTATAAACTTTTTTTAGATTCATTTTCTACGAAATTTTAGAGTACTTTTCATCTGCTCTCTCATTTTTTTTATATATGTGATTTGATAAAGTACTTAATTGATGGTGTAACCATGGCGAAAAAAGGTTCAGCTGAAGAAAGGGATTTGGTACATAAACTTTGGGAAAGGAATTTTGCTGCTATGAGGGCTCCTGCATCTGGTGGCGCAACTAAAAGACCTTTGCCGGATGTTCTTGCGGGAAATGGTAAATTATATTTGGCTATTGAAGTAAAAACAACCACTAAAGATAAGGTTTATATTGATTCTACTCAAATTGATGAGTTGTGTGAATTTTCAAATATTTTTGGTGCAACCCCTTATATTGGGGCGAGATTCAAATACACAAAATGGCTATTTTTAGAACCCAAAAATACTCCTCGTACCCGCAATGGAAATTATAAAGTTGAAAAGGATTATGCCCTTGAAAAAGGTCTTGAAATTGATGAAATTGCGGGAATTGATAAACAAATGAAATTTTAACCGAATGGTAATCTTTATATATTATTAAAATATATTTATTATTGTATGTTATGTGTGGGGTTATGGTGTAACCTGGCATCATCTGGGACTCCAGTTGTCTTTGAAGAAATATACGCGTAACTGAACAGTATCCGTTGTGATGATCAATTGGAGTACTGAGGCAAGAGAAATCCCAGGATCGGGGTTCAAATCCCTGTGACCCCATTTTTTATACAAACTATTTTTCAAAAATTTTAATTACTATATTGACAATATTATTTTTTATGAGTTCTAACGATATTATTTTTATTTTAGGTTATAATTTCGATTCTAATTATTATTTGATTAATGGAAATACTTTAGTGGATACTGGAGCAGGAATTAATAAGGATTATCTTTTTTCTAAACTTCGTGAAAACGGCGTTGAACCGGATGACATTGAATTAATCATAAATACTCATTGTCATTTTGACCATATTGGAGGTAACTACCTATTCCCTAATGCCAAAGTTGCAGTTCATAAATTGGATGCAGTGGCTATGAAAAATAAGGACAGTCTCGGGACTTCCATGTCCGCTTTTAATCATGAAGGCAATTCTAGAGTGGATATTGAACTTGAAGACGGTGATGAAATTGCTAATTTTAAAGTAATTCATACTCCGGGCCATACTGCAGGTGGAATTTGTTTATGGGATGGTGAAAACTTAATTTCCGGTGATACAATCTTTGCTGGCGGTGGCGTTGGTAGGATGGATATTGGCGGTGACTTTGGGGACATGAAAAATAGTCTAGAAAAATTAGTAAAGTTGGATGTTAAAAACATCTATCCCGGTCACGGACCAATAGTTGAAAATAATGGAAAAGAACATGTAAAAATGTCTTATTCATTACTTCTCTAATTTTCTTGAAACTTTATTAAAGTTTCCTCTTTTTACCAATACTGAAACCTTTTCCCCACGGCTAATTGTATTGTCAGGCTGTGGGATAACTAATTTTCCGTGTTGATAAGTGGCTATAATAATGTATTCTTTTGTTGGGGATATGTCTTTAAAACGTTTTCCAATAATTTTATCATTGGTTATGGTCATATCTAAAATTTCCGCATCTCCTTCCCCAATTGTTGTTAATTCAGCCACATTTGGTCTTGTAACAATTTTTTGCAAATAACCTGCTGCTGTAATTTCTGGGCTGATTACCTGATCGATTCCAACTTCTTTGAATGCTTCTTCATGATCAGGGTTACTTACACGGGCAATGATGTTTGGAACATCATATTTTCTAACTAAAATGCATGATAAAAGGTTTGCTTCGTCATTACCTGTTGTTGCAATAAAGAAATCAGCATCTTCAATGTTTGTTTCCTCAAGTAACTTTGAACTGGTACCATTTCCACAAATAACCAATGCATCAAGTTCTGATGCTACCTCAGTACATAATGACTCATCGCTTTCAATTAATGTAATGTCGTATCCATCTTCTATTAATAAATTGGCTAGTGCAAGTCCAACACGACCTCCGCCCATAATAATAATATACATTAAATCGCCTCATTAAATATTTGATAATCAATATTTAGTTTAGTACATTATAAATATTATCTTTTGAAAATTTCAAAGACTGCTCTGAGAGTGATTAATACTGGATAAATTTCCAGCCTTCCGGTCCACATGTCAAACATACTGACTATTTTCAGCACGGGATTTAATGTGTTGTTGATTATTCCAAGTTCCAAACCGTTATTTCCCTGCATGGTCATTGCTGCAAATAAACTTTTGAAAGGGTCATATCCGAATAGGCAGAAAAGTGCCCATGTAAACATGATGAACATCATGTATAATGTAATGTAATTTCCCGCCTGTGAAATTGATTTTTCAGGAATTCTATGTCCATTTAATTTAACTGGTACAACTCTTCCGTCAGGTGATAAAATCTCTCTGATGTGTCTATATATTCCTTTAAAGAAAGTTATCATTCTTACAAGTTTGATTGCACCTACTGTGGATCCGTTAGAACCTCCAGTCAACATTAAACACATCAACACTATTATTACGAAAGATGGCCATGTGGCCATTACATGTATTGGTGCTACATTTGCTCCGGTTGTAGTAATTGCTGATACGATTGTGAACAATAGTTCCATTGGAACAATATTTGAGATGAAATAAAGCATTACAGTGGTAATGGCAATTACTCCAATTATTATTTTGAATTGTAAATCTTGAATTAATGATTTTCCTCTTGTTTTAATAACTTTATAATGCACCAAGAAGCTTGTTGCTCCCAATATCATTAAAACAATTGAAATAAAATAAATGAGATTACTTTGATAATAACCCATATTTGCATTTTTGATATTCATTCCGCCGGTTGAAATTATTGAAAAAGTGTTACAAAGTGAGTCAAATGCAGGCATTCCGGCCAACATGTATAATGCTATTCCAAAAACACTATATATTAAATAGATTTGCAGGGTTTTTTTAAGTGTTGTTTTAATACTTGGTTTGATTCTCTCATCACGGGCTTCTGATTGGTATAGTTTTGATGAAACTGATCCGGGTTTTGTTAAAACGCCGATAACCATAACAACAACTCCTAAACCACCAATCCATTGTTCAAAAGACCTGAAAAATAATATGCTATGGGGCAATAGTTCAACATTTTCAAACATTGTTATTCCGGTTCCGGTTAATGCGGACAAACTTTCAAAAACAGCGTCGATATAGGGCATGTTTGTCGCCAACATAAAAACAAGCCCTCCGATTAGACTTGCCCATAACCAGGCAAATGATGAAATGATCATCCCGTGCTTGAGACGCATTTTCTTTTTTGTGGAATTTTCAAAATATTTTTTAAAAGCATAACCTAAAGCGATTGAAATTCCAGCAGGCACGACAAAACTGACCACATCGAATTCAAAATAAATCAAATCGAAGATTAGCGGAATTAAACACATTATTCCGATTCCAATCATCAGATATCCTGAATCTCTTGCAACAATTAACAAATCAGTTTTAGTTATATACCTCATTATTGTATTACTTTGAATAAATATCTATATAAATTTATAAGTAGTGGGGATTATAATATTTAAGTAATGGATAAAAAATCAATATTTTTTTTAGGGATAAGTGTTCTTATTCTTGTTGTAATGCTTTGGTTTGTTGGTATAGACCAGGTAATTGATGCATTGAAAATAGCTAAATTAGAATTCATAGCTTTAGCTGTTGCTATGCAGGTATTTACTTATTATTTATATACTTTACGTTGGAAAATACTCAATAATCTTGTTGACATTGATGTTGGGGTAAAAAAACTCTTTCCTATAGTTTTAGTAAGTTTGGCTGTAAATAACATTACTCCATCTGGACGTGGTGGAGGTGAGCCTGTAAGAGCTTATATCTTGTCTCGTGAAGAGGATTACCCTATGGAAGAAACCTTTGCAACTGTTGTAGCTGACCGTGCTTTGGATACGTTTCCATTCATCATACTTGCAGTTTTAACCATTATTGGAATGACATTTTACTTTGAGGTTGGCTTGGGGTTGCTTGTGCTGATGATTGTTGCGGTGATAGCTATTGTTGTAGTTTTAGCTTTATTGATTTATATGTCAATCAATCCAGGTTTTGGAAAACGGGTGGATGGCTGGATTATAGGTCTTGTCAGAAGGTTTTACAAGAAAAATTCTGAAGAATTGGAAGAGAAAATCCATAATGTTATTAATGGTTTTCAGGACACTATGAAAATGGTGATTTCAAATAAAAAGGTTTTATATTATGCGTTGCCATTGTCTTTTGTTATATGGATTTTTGAAATCGTTAGGGTTTATTTTGTATTTTTGGCATTTGGTGCTTCTGTAAGTCCTGTTGTCATTGGTGAGGTATTTATTTTGGCATGTCTTGCAGGTATGATTCCTTTGCTTCCTGGTGGGCTTGGTGCAGTAGACGGTATCATGATTCTTTTCTATTCAGCAGCAGGAATAACAGCTTCCATAAGTGCTGCCGCAACTGTCATTGAAAGGTTGATTTCATTTTGGATGACTACAATTTTAGGAATGGTTATTTTACCTTATTACGGTTCTTCTGTTTTGGATAAAATTTCCTTGGGCTCTTCAAATGAGGAAATTGAAGAATCAATTGATGAAGAAGCTGAAGATAAATAATCCATATCTTTTCACTTTTTTTTTAAATCCATTTTGTTTAAATGAGGTTCTATTTTTAAATCACTCCTATAATATTTAAAAAAGGCAGACAACGAAATAGAAGAAAAACGAAAAAATAAAAACCTAAAACACGAATACCATGGAAATATGAACTACCTTTAGGAGTTCATCAAACATTCCTCTACAAATTAAGTGAAACTATCGAAGAAAGACAATAAATAACCAACCATATGATTGTATTGACAAATCAAAGTCTCGTACTCAAAAAAGATTCGTGAAATAAGAATCCTAAACGACACGCAGGAGACACAGAAACCAAATATCAATCCAACAACAGAAAATCATAAAAGAAAAAAAATAATGTCAAAATTCAACAAAAAATCTAAACTTTATGGGAGAGGATAGATTTGGAAATGTTTAAATACTGGCAGATACATAAGCATTAGTGAAAGATTGGAAGGTAAAAGCCTCTTAGAGGTTCAGCCTACAAGTCCTTGTCGCCGCAGGTGACGACTTTCCATAGTTTATTATGGTCAATTAGGTGGCTGTAGGTTCTTCATTCTTCAAATACTCTTTTTATACTTTTATTTTGAATTAAATCAATGAATTCACTATTGTTTCGTTCCACACTTTGAAAAATAGACCATGCTATTATATCAGCCATTTGCAGACCATTATAATGAATTGAATTAGTATGTTTAATATCAACAGAATAGTTCTTGGAGTTATTTAAATTAGCTGTAAACTGTTTATTAAAATTATTGATTTCTTCTTCTTTGTTTTTACATTTATCAACAATAATGGATGTAGAATTATTTATATTGATTCTTTGTGCTAATTCAGAAGCTATCTTATCATATAAAATATTGTAATCATAACTATGATGTATTTTATAGATATTTTTCTTATCTAAAATAATACCTACAACTTTATAATCTGTATTGTTAAGTTTTTTTAATATCTTTTTTATGATATAATCATCTGTTGTGTATCCTTTTATTTCAGTAGAATTACCTAATTGTTTTTTATATTTTTTTCTTGTTTTTTTAATAATATTATCTAGCTCTTTAGGATTATTAGTTATAATGGCTCCAAAAACAAAATAATCACTTTGTTTTGCTAATTCTCCTGATTCATCAATATAAATATAATCCATACTATTTATTTTGTTTTGATGATTTAAAAATTTTTTCAGATGCCATATTTACTTCAATATTGCTTCCATATCGCTAAATTTAGATAATAAACTATTAAGAGCTTCTAACGAAATAAATTGTATCTTCATCATAGCTACCTAAGGCATCATATGCTACCTGAATCATAGTGGAATTTACCAAATACACCATGTTCAACACCCATGTATACTGGCCCTGCTGATTTTGCCAATACATTTGTATACTTCCTGAATGATTTAATGTTATCACTGAATATGGATCAAGGGATTCTGTATCTCGGAAACTTTCATATGCTCTTCATGATTATGATTGAGTTAGTAACAATAGCTACACAATAACATCTGTAGGTAATGTGTTTGTAGTTCTTAATTATTGTTATGTAAAATCACTCCTATAAATTGTGAAACTATCGAAGAAAGACAATAAATAACCAACCATATGATTGTATTGACAAATCAAAGACTCGTACTCAAAAAAGATTCGTGAAATAAGAATCCTAAACGACACGCAGGAGACACAGAAACCAAATATCAATCCAACAACAGAAAATCATAAAAGAAAAAAATAATGTCAAAATTCAACAAAAAAATCTAAACTTTATGGAGTATTTTTAAATAGAAAACTTTATTTTAATAATAAAATATATCTTTAAATGTTGTAGGAAATTAGTTTAATTAATAATTTTTTTAAATTATTTTTTTAATCTAATTTTCAACGAACTTAATGGTGAAAAAATGGAAATTAATGGCGTAAATATACAAGATACCTTTGCTGAAGGTTTCGGAATTAAAGTATCTAGATTAATTATTACTGCAGCTACGAAACATTTAGCTGAAATTGCAGCTACTGAAGCTACCGGATTTGCTACTTCAGTTATTGGATGTCCTGCAGAAGCAGGTATTGACCAATATGTTCCTCCAACTGAATCTCCAGATGGAAGACCAGGTTATGCAATTATGATTTGTCACATGTCTAAAAAATCTTTAGGCGGACAAATTATGGACAGAATCGGACAATGTGTTTTAACTGCTCCTACTGCAGCAGCATTCAACGCTCTTGAAAGTGAAGAATCTTTCCCAACCGGAAAACAACTCAAATTCTTCGGTGACGGATATGAAACCGAAAAAGACGTAAACGGTAAAAAAATGCATGTTATTCCTATCATGTCTGGTGAATTCTTAGTAGAAGATGAAATGGGATGGAAAGATGGAGTAGCTGGTGGAAACTTCTTCATTATGGCTGACAGTCAAATGGCTTCCATCGTTGCTGCTGAAGCTGCTGTTGACGCTATTCACGCAGTTGCTGGTGTAATCACTCCTTTCTCTGGTGGTATGGTTGCTTCTGGTTCCAAAACAGGTTCCAAATACTCTTTCATGAGTGCCTCTACCAACGAAAAAGAATGTGTAACCTTAAAAGATCAAGTAGAAACTGAATTACCAGAAAACGTATTCGGAAACATGGAAATCGTTATTGACGGTGTAGATGAAGAAGCAGTTAAAGCTGCTATGAAAGCAGGTATTGAAGCTGCTTGTCAAGTTCCTGGTGTTATCGAAATCGGTGCTGGTAACTACGGTGGAAACTTAGGTCCTTACCAAATCCACTTACAAGACTTATTCTAGAGAGATTAACTCTCTTTTCCTTTTTTCTTTTTTTAATAATGCATTGAAAATATCGCATTTGACCATTGTCATTGAATCTTTTGATTGATGTAAACTATTTCTTAAAATTTTGTCAAAACTAATATAGTTGTAAATACATATTATATAACACATCAATTAATGGGTGAGAACATGTTTAAAAAAAGTGCATTGATTGTTCTGATGTTGTTTTTACTTTCATTAGGTTTGGGTGTTGTCAGTGCATCTGAAAATATGACTGACAATATTCAAGGTACAGCTTTCAAAGAGACTCCATTAATGGAGGATAATATAGAAAATGATTTTTTACAAGTCAATGATAGCATTGACAATCAAAAAGCAACACATTTTGAAGTAAAAGATATTGTTTCATATTATAAGGAAAAGACAACATTTGTTAACTATCTAAAAGATTCGAATAATCAATCAATTCAAAATAAAACAATAAAAATACAAATTAATGATAAAATTTATAAAAGCACAACGGATAAAAATGGAAAATCAAGTTTGACATTAAATCTTAAACCAAATACCTACAATGTGAAATTAACTTTTGATGGTGATGATAATTATAATTCAACTGTTGCAACTTCAAAAATAATAATCAAGAAAGCTCCGTTGGCTATTAACATGGATAATTTCAATACATATTTTGCATCTGATTCATTTTTCAAAGTAAAAATATACAATGAAATCACAAGAAATGCAGTAAGTGGTATTAAAGTTAAGTTTAACGTCTATAATCCAAAAACAAAGAAATATTCTTATTATTGGGCGACAACTGATAAAAATGGATATGCAAAATTAAGTAAAAATATTGGTGTAGGTACATATAAAATTTCTGCTAAAATTGATGATTCAAAAAATAAGAAATACGTTTCCTATAAAAATTCCAACAAAAAAGTCACAATGAAGGTAAATCCTCCAAAGGGTGAAGACTGCTGTTCATTTTTCTTACAGGTTAGCGAATCTGAAAGCGTAGGCGGTTTTAGAAGGGACAACACAGGAGCTGCCGATATTATTGTTAAACCTTTTAAATGGGCAGGTAAAGCTGCAATAAAACACTATAAAACATCCGGTAGCTATTTTGTTCATTTAATTACAAGCGCCAGTGGTTGGATTGTAGGTAACGGCGGACTTGATGATGTGCCTGTTATAAATTCTATATTAAAAATGGCTGAAAAAATGGTTAAATCAAATAAAATCCAGGCCAAATATTTGAAAAAGATATTAAGTTATAAAAGGAGTATAGGATTTGGCCACTTTTCAATAAAAGCGCCTAACGGAAAATATGCAGTCGTTTGGCAATCTGGTTATATTACTGGAAAATTAAAACCTGGGGAATTCTCCTGCTCTCCTAATTTCAGATCATATTATCGTCACAGCACTTATACAAAATACAGTACTAATCCTGTTAAAGCAGCGATTATGGTAGGGGCTTCTGATAAATATGGTGTAAACAGGAGAGATATAACAATATTTCATTGGAAAGCTAAAACAGATAAAAATTATAAAACTACTTCTGTAGTCAAGGCTTACTCTGCAAATGACAATGGAAGAATGGTGGGAGTGTCATCCGCTCATCTGAAAGATAATGTTTATTTCAAAAACAAGTTTTTCAGCAAAAATAAACTTCCGCGCAGCCCTAAGTGTATTCATATCGGAACCCAAAAATTTGGAAATATCGATAAGTTAATTAAAAAAGCCACTATAGTTAAAGCTCCTAAAGTGACCAACACGTTCAATCAGACCAAATACTTTAAGGTATCTGTTAAGGATAAATCCACTAAAAAGGCAGTCCGTGGAATAAAAATTAAAGTTAAACTCGTTAGAACTAACTTTGCTAAGTATTTCACTATTAAAACAGATTCTAAAGGTATTGCAAAGTTGAATACAAAGAACTTATTGAATGGAACCTATAGGGTTGCAATAAGTCCTGCAAATAATAAATATTTAATTTCAGCTAAAAGTGCGATTGTTATCAGATAATTGCACTTACTTACTATTTTTTTTGTCAAATTATCTATTTATTTAAATTAAGATAATTATATTTATGTCGGGTACTTATATTTTATTTAGGTGATTATTTGCATCCGATTGATATGATGGTTACAGACTATAATTGTGAATATTTGGGATTGTCAAGATTATGTTTAATGGAATCTGCAGGCAAATCTCTGGCTGAAGAAGTGGGTAAAATTGCAGTTTATACTTTTGCCAAACCTGTAAAAGTTGTTATTTTCACAGGGTCCGGTGGAAATGGTGGTGATGGATTTGTTGCGGCACGTTATTTGTTGAACAGAGGATATGATGTAGATATCTATATGCTAAAAGAAAATATTCGCTCTGATGATGCAAAGACCAATCTAGAAATTTTAGAAAATATGAAACCTCGCTTGTCTCGTTTAAACATTTATAATTTAAGAACTCTTGAAGATATTAATTCATGCGAGGTGGCTCAAAAGAGGGATTCTGAATTTGTCATTGTGGACGGACTTTTGGGAACAGGAATTAAGGGAAAACTGCAAACCAATATCAAAAGAGCAATTGAAATTATCAATGAATCCAAAGGAGTTACAATAAGTGTTGATGTGCCCTCCGGAATGGATCCTTTAACTGGTGAGGTAAGTGATTTGGCGGTAGTTCCGGATTATACCATAAGCTTTCATAAAATCAAAACTGGTGTAAGGGATGCCGATGAAGAGCTAGTTGGAGGTCTTGTAACTGCAGATATTGGTATTCCATTCGAAGCGGAATATTTTGTGAACTATGGCGATTTTTTAAGGCTTAAAAACAGAAATCCGAATTCTCATAAGGGCAATAACGGCCGTTTACTTGTTGTAGGTGGAAGCAAAGACTATTCCGGTGCTCCAGCTATTGCGGGAATGGCTGCAATTGGGGCAGGTGCAGATCTGGTTTATGTTGCTTCTCCTGAAAATGCAGCCGATGCCATTAAATCAACATCTCCTGACTTGATTGTAAAATCTCTTGAAGGCGATAAATTGTCATTAAACCATTTGGATGAAATATTGGATTTAAGTGAAAATGTTGATGCTGTCTTGATAGGTCCAGGTTCTGGAATCGATGACGAAACTTCCAAATTATTCAATGTGCTGGTTACAAAAATTAAAAAACCGATTGTTCTGGATGCTGATAGTTTAAAACAGGTTGAATTGTCTTTAATTAAAAATCGAGAAGATATGATTTTAACACCTCATATTTTTGAGTTCAAATCATTTTTTAAAACGGATGATGATTTAAGATTGGACATTGATTCATATGACTTTTCTGAAGTTGACGAGAATATTACTTTGTTCCAAAAGATTTCTCGACAAATTAAAGGAACTGTTGTTGTTAAGGGTAAATATGACCTAATACTGTCTGGAAGCAAGTTTAAGATAAACAAAAGTGGAAATGCGGGTATGACTGTTGGTGGGACAGGCGATGCCTTAGCAGGTATTTCTGCCAGTTTGTTGTCTCAGGGGTTATCATCTTTCGATTCGGCCAGTTTGGCAACATTTATCAATGGGCTTGCAGGAGATGAAGCATTTGATGTTAAAGGCAATGGGTTTTCAGCTACTGATTTGGTTTCATACATCGGCAGTGTGATTAAAAATGGATTATGTTAAGGGAATTTTTAAAGCAAGGCCAAACAGATTCATTGCTGAGGTTGAAGTGAACGGCAATTTGGAAATTGCTCACGTGCCAAATACTGGTAGGTGTAAAGAACTTTTGATTGAAAATGCCACAGTCTGGTTAAAACCATCAGATAATCCAAATAGAAAAACAAAATTTTCGCTTCACTTTGTTGAAAATAAGGGAGTCTTGGTATCACTTTACTCTCAGCAGGCTAACAGTATTGTATATGATGCTGTTGTTACTGGTAAAATAAAGGAACTTTCAGGTTATGATTATCATCAAAGAGAAAAAACCGTGGACAATTCAAGGATAGATATATACTTGGAAAATTCAAATGGCGATTCCTGCTTTGTAGAAGTGAAAGGGGTTACTCTAATAATTGATGGTGAAGCGAGATTTCCGGATGCTCCAACTGAAAGGGGCGCAAAACACCTTAGGGAATTAATTAAACTTAAAAAAGAAGGAAATCGTTGCTGTGTATTTTTCCTGATTCAACATCCTGCAGGTGAGTTTTTCAGACCAAACTGGGAAAATGACCCTATATTTAGCCAGACATTAAACGAAGCATATGCTGAAGGTGTTGAAATTCTTGTTTATAGGTGTGATAATCGATTAGATGGAATTGAATTAATTCCTGAGTCTTTAGATTTTGATTTGGGAAAAAGTTTCACCAATCGCATCGTTGATAACTAATGTTGCAAGATTATCGTATGGTGTTTCACTTTTATTAATCAAAACTAAGTTTTCACCGTTGAAATAATTAATCAATCCTGCTGCGGGGTATACAACAAGTGATGTTCCGCCAATGATTAATGTTTCTGCATTTTGTATGTAATCGATTGCAAAACTTAAAACAGCATTGTTTAAGGGTTCTTCATATAATACGACATCCGGTTTAACAATTCCACCACACTCGCATCTTGGAATTCCTTCACTTTCCAAAATGTGGTTTAATCCATATTCTTTATTGCAGATTTGACAATAGTTTCTGTGAATGCTTCCGTGAAGTTCTAAAACATTTTTGCTTCCTGCTTTTTGATGAAGCCCATCAATGTTTTGGGTAATGACTGCCTTTAATTTGCCTATTTTTTCCAATTCTGATAGTTTTAAATGTGCAGGATTTGGCTTTGCGTCTTTGAAGATGAGATTGTCCTTATAATAATTAAAGAATTCCTCTGTATGATCCATATAATATGTATGTGAAACTAAATTTTCTGGAGTGTCTCCATATTTTTCAAGGCTTTTAAAAATGCCGCTTTCTGACCTGAAATCAGGTATTCCACTTTCTGTAGAAACGCCAGCCCCTCCGAAAAACACTATATTTTCTGATGTGTCAATAATTTCTTGCAATTGTTTGATTTTAGACATGATGTTGTGTATATTGTTGATGCATATTATTTTTTTTGTATAAATGAATGTCTTAAAAAAAGATATATTAACAACTAAAATAGATACTTAAATAATCATCCATTGGAGGTAAACGAATTGAATAAGAAAATCTCAATTTTCATATTTTTAACATTATTCGTTATCTTATCAATTAATGCAATTTATGCAAACGATTTAAACATGTCTGATATTGCCTCAAGTTATAGTGAAGCTAATATTGAAAATAAAATTCATGAAAATGATTTAAATACACTTTCAGCCAATTCTGATGGTGTAATTTTTGAAGAATCCTTTAAAAATCAAACGGAATTTACAGAAGCGTCAACCAGCATATATTACTCCGCACCTTATTGTATAACACTAAAAGATTCTAATACAAATGAGTCTTTATCAAATAAAAGCATTGATTTTGTCATAAATGGAGTTAATTATACTGTTACAACAGATGATGATGGCATAGCTAGTGTCAATTTAAAATTAAAATCTGGAAAATATACTGCTGATGCATATTTTTCAGGTGATGGCTCTTATGAATCTTGCAATTTAACCTCTGAATTTAATGTGTTGCCTACAATTAAAGCAAAAAACATATCAAAATATTATAAGGGCGATACACCATATAGTGCAACATTTTTTGATACTCAAGGCAATGCCTTATCAAATGCTGAGGTTACAATAACGGTCAATGGAAAATCATACTCCAGAAAAACTAATGCCAATGGAGTTGCAAGCATGCCTATTAACTTAAAACCTGGAATTTATAAAGTTGTTTCAACTGATTTGATTACGGGATATAATTTGACTACCACTTTTAAGGTTTTATCAACTATTAGTTCTAAAAGCATTAAAAAAATTGCCGGTGACAATAGAAAATTTAAAGCAAAATTTTTAAAGAGCAATGGAAAGGCATTATCCAATCAAGTTATAAAATTCAAACTTGGTGGCAAAACATATAAGGTTAAAACTAATTCTAAAGGTCAGGCAAGTTTGGCATTGAAAAAACTCAATAAGGGAACTTATAAAATTATCTGTTACAATAAGGATGGATATTCAAAAGATTATAAGATTAAAGTCTATAATATTGCATCCACCAAATTAATTACTAATTATTACAAACTCCTTCCAAAAGACAGTAAAGTTATTAAAGTCAAATTAGTGACTAGTTTGGATGATTATCTGATTTCCGGAAAGGTAATTAAAATTAAAATTAATGGGAAGACTTTTTCTAAGAAAACGAATAATCAGGGTGTTGTATCCATTAAATTGCCATCTCTTAAAAATGGCCTTTACACTGTCAAGTACAGATATGATGGAGCAAAATATTTCAAAGCATCAAAAGCTAAAAATTTTGTTGCTATACTAAGTACTGCCAATACTGCATTGAAAGTTAAAAGTACAAAAACTTTTGGTTATGGTGCAGGTACTTTATTTAAGTTATCATGTACTGCGGGCAATGTTCCAATAGCTAAAAAATCAGTTACAATTCAAATCGGTTCTAAAACTTACAAAAAAAGTACTGATATTAAGGGAATCGTATCAATACCGATTAACCTAAAAATTGGCAAATATGTTATTGATTATGGAACAAAGGGTGATTCCAAATTAAATGGAAGTTCTGGTTCTTCTATAATAAACGTTATTAAAAGAAGCGAATCTAAACTTGCTTGGAAAAGTGGAAGTTCATATAAAGATTATTCACAATCTTTTAAAGTTTTATTAACTGATTTGAAAGGTAAAGCTATTTCTGGCCAAAAAATTAAGTTAACTATAGATTCTGAAACATATGCGGCAACTACGTCTTCAAAAGGCTATGCTAAATTTAAAACTGATGTTGCAATTGGAAAATATAAAGTTTCGGTTAACTTTGGTGGAAGTAACTATTATCTTAAAAGTTCCACTTCAAAATCGATTAATGTCAAACTCACAAAGCTTATTGGGGGAGTTAATGAGAAAAATTCAATTCGTTATTTAAGTCCATACCTTAAATCATCTTATCATTGTCAAGTTGGTAATTCAAGGATAAAATCTATAGTAAAATCATTAACACATGGTTTGACTAATGATTTGGATAAAGCAAAAGCCATATTTAATTATGTAAGAGATAAGGTGAAATATAGTGGTTATTATAATACCAAATATGGTGCTGTAGGCACATTAGCAGTTAAAAAAGGAAACTGTGTTGACCTTGCACATTTGTTGGTTGCCATGTATAGGACTGCAAATTTAAAATCAAGATATGTTCATGGGACCTGCCATTTTGAAAGTGGATACATAGGTCACGTTTGGGCTCAGGTTTTAGTTGGCAATACATGGATTTGTGCGGATGCATCTAATGATATTAACTCTTTTGGAAAAATAAAGAATTGGAATACAAATTCGTATAGTTTTCATAGTAGATATTCAAGTCTTCCTTTCTAATTCTTTTTTTCAATATTTTCAGAAAGGATTAATAAAAAAAGAAGTAAAACGGATAGCTGTTAAGCTATCTGTTTAATTTTTGATAATTTGCTGCTTGAAGGCCGTGGTATCTAATCATACCTTCAACGTCTCTTTGATCGGTTTCCTTGTCTTCAAAGGTAATTTGTTCTATGCTGTGTATGCTGAATGGAGATTTTCTGGAAATCGGTTGGATTGAACCTTTGAATATTTTCATTACAACTTCTCCACTTACTCTTTCCTGCATATTGTCGATTGCCTGGTCAAGGTCATCTCTTAGAGGTTCCTGCCAGAGTGCTCTGTAGACAAGTTCTGCATAGAGTCCAGACATATATTCAGCAAATCTTAACTCTGCGGTTGTTAAAACCAATTCTTCTAATGCTTGATGAGCAGCAATTAATAATTTTGCACCCGGAGTTTCGTATATTTCCCTACTTTTAATACCAATCATTCTGTTTTCAATGATGTCTACTCTACCGATTCCATGGGATCCCGCAATTTCATTTGATTTTTCGATAATGTCGAGTAGAGGCATCATTTCACCATTGATAGCTACAGGAACACCTTCTTCAAATTCAATGGATACTTTTTCAGGTTCGTCTTTAGCATCTTCCCATGAAGCGGTCCATTCGTAGATATCTTCCGGTGGTTCATTTGCAGGGTCTTCTAAAACGTCTCCTTCGATTGCTCTTCCCCAAAGGTTTTCATCAATACTGTAAATTTTATCATAACTTAACTCGATTCCTTTAGATTCAGCATATGCCTTTTCTTCAGTTCTTGTTAAATTCATTTCTCTGATTGGTGCAATGATATCCAAATCGGACATTGCACGAATAATTGCTTCAAATCTGAATTGGTCGTTTCCTTTTCCAGTACAACCGTGTGCAATTGCTGTTGCCCCTTCTTTTTCAGCCAATTCAACAAGTTTTTGGGCAATTAATGGTCTTGCAAAAGCGGTACTTAATGGATATCCTTCGTATTCTGCATTTGCTTTAATTCCACGTGCGATGTAATCGTTGGCGAATTCTTCTTTAGCATCTATATTGAAGTGTTTTAATCCTCCAATGTTGGCCGCACTTGTTTTCGCTTTTTCCATTTCTTCTTCGCCTTGTCCTACATCTACACATGCAGTAATAACTTCCACATTGTATTTTTCTTCTAATAATTTAACACAAACAGAGGTGTCTAATCCTCCACTGAATGCCAAAAGTACTTTATCAGTCATAAAATCACCGTAATTATTTTAATAAAAATGAATTATCAAGTTATAATTATATTTTTAATAGTATTTAAAATTAAATAAAAAAAGTTGACAGAAGAAAACTCTTAATTGAGGGTATAATTGAGGTTGAAAGTTTATAGGTATTTTGAAAAATCAAAACCTCAATTAAGAGTTTCGAGTTCATTTTTCACTCGCTAATAATATAATTGTAATTCATAGTATATAAAGTTTAGGCATGCCTAAACTTTAATCAATAAATTTTCACTCTCGACAAATTCAATCAGTCGGGAATATGTCGGATTGTTTTTTAAGGTATCCTTATTTCCAATGATTATCAACTTTCTTTTTGCTCTTGTAATTGCAACATTCAAACGTCTCAGGTCATTTAAAAATCCTATATTTCCGTGTTCATTGCTTCTGACAGTTGAAATGATGATAATTTCTTTTTCCCGTCCTTGAAATCCGTCAACGGTTTTTACTTCAACGGGTGTGTTTTCCTGGATAATCTTTACCTGATCTGCATAGGGGCTAATGATTCCGATATCGTCTTCCTTGACTCCTGCAGTCAGATAATCCTGAGCTACATTAACTGCAATTTCGGCTTCAACAGTGTTTATTATGGATTTGGAGTCCTTCAGGTGATTTTCATGATTTTTTTCAATTTGGGAAGTGTCCATAAAAAGAAGTGCCTCTTCATTATAATTGGAGCCAATGATGTCTTTTATATTGATTGAATCAACGCTTTCATCACTTTTCAGGCTGTTGTTGTAAAATTCGGAGTTTGGAAACTTCATCAGAAGCTTATTCATCCTATATTGAATGTTTAATAACTGTGATTTGGGAGGATATTTTCTGATTAATGCTTCAAATAATGTATTTTCAAGCTCTCCTGCCTTTTCACTGATGATTGTTGGAGGAAGCTGCTTGTGGTCACCTGCAAGTATGAATCTGTGTGCCTTTGCAATCGGTATCAGAATGCTTGGTATTGTTGCCTGTGAAGCTTCATCAACAATTGCAACATCAAATTTTGTTCGGGCTATTGATTCGAGTGCCGCTGATGAATTTGTTGCAAGAATCACGTCACTTTCCTCAATGATGTTTCGAATCATTTTATTTTCAATTCTTTTAATGTCTGCATGCAGTTCATCAATTTCCTGATTATATTCAATCCACTGTGCCATGGACTGCATTTTTTCAGCGCTTATTCCTCTTCCGCCTTTTCCTTTTGATGCATTATATAATATGTCGTAATCTCCAAATCCACGTCTGAATTGCGGTGTCGGTTTGGTATAAGACTTTCTTTTTTCGATTAATCTGTCAATTTTTTTGTAGATTTTCTTGATTTTCTTATTCAACTTATGCTTTTCAACTTTATACGCTAGAGAATAAGTGATATTGTTTTTTGAAACCCTTTGGGGATGACCAAGTCTGGTCAGATTCAGTTTTTTATTTGCCATCAGACGCTCAAGGATATTGTCTATTGCAGCATTGCTTTCAGCTGTTGCAAGGACCTTGTGATTTTGCCTTGTTTCCTGAGATATCAGCTCAACCAGTGTTCTTGTTTTTCCTGTTCCGAATGGACCGTGAATCAAAAAGAAATTTTCACAGGATAGGCTGCGTTCTATGGCTGTTTTTTGGGAGTCATTTAAGTTGTTGTCAATATAGCTGATATATGGGGTTTTCCTATCCTTTTTCGGATTTCTGTCAGTTAGCATATACTCCAATGCATTCTTTCCTTTCAAACTCAAATGCTTCAGGTTGTCTTCCATTCTTCTGAATGTGATGTCATTTGCATATAAGTCTATTCTCACTTTCTTTTTAAGTGCCCATTTTGGAATTCTTTTATCAAAGGCAACCTTGATGAATCGAGCTCCCTTTTCTGTAACTGTTCCTGTCAAATCACTTCTTAGGGGGTCATCGGTACTGATGAGCACCATGTCTCCAACGCTGATTTCAGTATCGATTATATCGGACCTTCCGAACTGAACAATTTCTAGGCCAAGTTCTTTGCCCATACGTTTTCCTTTAACCTTGTTGATGGCTCTTCCAAGTTCTTCCCTTTTTTGACCTGACATTGTGCTTATTTCATAGGTCATCAAGTCAATTTCCGCTTCCCTTTCATAATTTATGAGCATTATTAATTTTTTAATATACTTTTTCACTTTAATCCCTAATTTATAAATAAGAGCGTTTATGTATAATATTATTATGGATTTTGAAAAAGTTGAATGTTCAGATAATCTGGAAATGGCATATGTTTCAAATCATTCTGGAGGCTATATTTCAAGAAATACTCATGTGTTCCATCAGATTGAACTGAATGATTTGAATAAATTTATTTTGGAAAAATCAGTTTTCGGAACTCCTATCTTCAAGTTAGGGCAGGGTGATAATAAGCTTTTGATTTTATCAGGAATTCATGGAAACGAATTGCCTTCACAAATCGCAAACATTCGACTTTTAAACGAATTGGTTGATAAAAAAGTCAGCAGTACTGTTTTTTTCATTCCCTTTGCAGCTCCAAAGGCAACAATGGAAAATAAAAGATTATTCAATAATTTGGATTTAAATAGAGCATCTCACGTTAAAAATTCATTAAGCAATCTCATAATTCAAAAGATTGAAGAGCTGGGAATTAATTTTGTGGGAGATTTTCACTCCACTGCATTCAATTCCAATCCCGGTTTTGAATCAGTCTTTTCAACCAAATCTCCATCTGCTGAAAGCTTTTTAATTGCAAACTACATTGCACGGGATATTGATTGCAGAATCATTGCACTTGATTCAGCGGGTGAATCTTATATGGGTGCTGTTGAGGATGTATGTAACTTAAGAGGCATTCCGGCAATTACTGGTGAGGTGTTGTCTCCTTTTGCAAGTGTCGGTGAGGGTAGTGTTGAGAGATCCTATCTTCAGATGAAAAGTTTTTTATCTTACTTTGGGATTTAAAGTTGGATATTTTTAAAAAAAGGTTGATTTAACTCCCTTAAAATGGGAGTTCAAATCAAAGGAATTTATTTTAGAACAGATTCGATAGCAGACTCATCCGCAGCGACGATTTCAACTACTTTTTCGTTTACACCATAATCAAAAGTAACTAAGCCATTTTCAGTTATTAAAAATCCATCATGTCCTCCAATGGTTTTATTTTCTGAATTTGCTGGTGCGGTAATATTATGTATTCCACCATCTGCAAAGAAAACTTTAATTAATATTGTTTCATTTCCTTTTTTAAGTTCGCAGATAGATACTTTTGCACCTTCAAAGTTACCTTTACCATCAGCACCTACATCTCTTGCAGATTCGTTTTCTTTGTATCCGTCAGGGATGGTAAATTTTTCGTCCTGTATTTTCAATTCGTTGTTGTTAATTTGTATTGATCCACCATTTGAGTTGGTGTCACTTCCGACGTTGAAGCTCCAGTCTGCTGCGCTTGCAGCACCAATTGCAATGCAAATTGTAATTAATGCAATTAATGCAATTAAACCTTTTCTCATTTTTTCACCTTTTTTTTTAAATAAGTTTGTATAACCAATTTGGTTATGTAATATGATTTTTAATATTCATTGTTTTTATATGATTCTATTACTTCGGATTACTTTTCAAATACTCTAGGATTATTTATTTTTAATATTATCAATTAAACATTAATTAAGGCGATTTCAATATCTTCTTATAAAAGTCAATGTAAAACATATGCTGCAAAAACCAACAAAAAAGGTATTGTAACCTTTAAAATAACCAAGTTGACCAAAAAGGCAAGTTCACAGCTGTTGTGAAGTTTGCAGGCAATAAATACTACAATGCCAAAGCTGTAAAAGTTAAAATTATTGTTAAGTAGATGGAACTCCATCTACAACTTTTTTTTATTTTTTTCTACATTTACTTGCTTGATTGCACTATTTATTATAATCATATTCATTTACTTTCATAATTGATTGCTTATTCAACTGTTTATGGAAGCAACTATAAAAATATTCATCTGTCCTTTTGATTATTGGAGTGTTGTTTTTGGTGTGGTTTCGTTAATATTGTGGATTAGTTTTAGTGTGGGGATTGCAATTTTTTTAGAGGTTCTGATATGGTGTTATATTGACTGATTTGAGTACTCCATATGTATCAAACTATTAAAGTAATCAAAAAGTTACAAAAATTTTAACTTTATTGTGCAAGAATTCTCCGGTTTCTTTAAGCTGGAGATGAATTGCACCTTTTAGTGGGTTAGTGTCTATTTTTTATGTGGTGGGTAGTGCGATTACTTTTCAAATGCTCTTGGTAAATCTTGTTATAATATTAATTTTATTATATAATATTGAAATCCAATTTTGGATTTTATAGAATAAGGTAATGATATTGTGGTAAAATTTGTTGTCAAACTCATAATTTTAATGCTCATATAAGCAGTTTTTTTGATAAGGACATAGGAGTTTCATCATGTCTTCTTATAAGGGACATTCCGTATTTGCACTTTTGCTCGCGTTGATGTTTTTTCACAATCCTCTGTTAATTGCTTTAACATTTATCGGTGCAAATATTCCAGATTTTGATCATAAGTTTAAAAAAGATCATGTCTATAAGTTGATTATTTTAGGGTTGATAGTGTTCATTTCACTTTATATCCTTCAATTACCTTATCTTATTGGTTTGATTATCGTATTTTTAGGGGTTACATTCTATTTTTCTGAGCACAGAAGCTTTACTCATTCCATTTTTGGGGTTTTGACATTAACGTCAGCAGTTTCTTTAATCATGATTTGGGGATACGAATTGGTAATGGGCGTTACTATTTTAAATGATTCCTATTTTGTAATGGCAGTTTTGATTGCTATTTTAAGTTTCTTATTTTTGAATAAGAAGTTATTGATGGTATTTTTGCCTTTATTTTTTGTTAGCTTGTTTTTCATTAATGATCTTAATATGACTTATATTGAAATAGTTTTAGCATTGTTTTTGGGATTGTTTTCTCATGTTGTTCTAGATTCATTCACTCCTGCTGGAATTAAGATTTTTGCTCCATTGTCTTCAAAAAAGGTTTACAAACGATTTGGTTTGATTTCAATATTTGTTCTGATTACTTTGGCCATTGTTTATAATATTCCGGTTTTATACAAATTGTTTGAACAATATGCTTATTTTATTGTGGCATCCGTATTTTAGTATGTATTTGTGATGTCTTATTAAAACCCGCAAACAAAAAAGAGTCCTGAATCTTTAATCCATAGGCAGAATTTTGACATGATATAAAGTACTGGCAGTTCGATTAAAGGACCGATGACCAATGCAATTGATATCAGTTCATGTCCTGGAAATGAGTTAATTGCAATTGCCAGTGCCAATGGGGAATTTCGGGCCAATGTTGTCATTGTTAAGCTTGCATATTCCGAATAGCTAAAGTTAATTTTTTCAGATAGAAGCAAGTCGATTATTGCATTTGCAATGAAAAACAGTATCAACGGAACAAATATTGTCAAGACGGAATCCAGATTCGCAAATAGCAGTTCTCCCTGTGATGCAAATATGCAAAACACTGCAAGCGATAAAAACCATATTTGAAGTGAGCTGAATAAATTCGCTGCCTTTTCGTTTAATTCCTTGTGTAATAAGAACTTAACAATCTGTGCAGCTGTGAATGGAATTACAATAACTATGATGAGGGAATACATAAGTTGTGTATAATCCATTGTATTTCCACTTGAAAAGAACAATATGAGATATACTGGAAGCAAAATAATCTGCAGCACCAGATTGATAGGCAATATTGACAGGCTTAACGGCAGATCTCCTTTTGCC
>NZ_JAXJXF010000166.1:0-2229 GCF_036307625.1 Methanobrevibacter sp. | reverse complement strand
GTTATTGTTGTTGGATGTGAATTTTCACTATCTAAGATTAATTTCATTTTTATAGCCTCTATTTATAATATAGCTATTTGTTGGATAAATATTTGAAGCTGGGAGAGGGTCAATCCCAGCTTGTCAAGGAATTTGGAGTTATTAAACTCTTAGCAGAAGATGTTAGTGAAGAAAAAGCAATTAAACTTCACTAATTATCCCATAGAGATTATTTGTATTCTTTTATCCCTACACGCAATCACCTACGAAAGGGCAATATATTTAGGAGATCAAATCATGGTTTTATGCTCTGAAATTACCTTTGATAATTCTATTCGGTGCGTTCATTAACACACCAACGCTTGAAAGTATGAATAGCTTTGTATACATTGGTAATTCATCACGAATGTCTTTCCTCATGAATTCGATTAACGGATAGAAGTCATACATCTCACCGTCAGGTCCTAAAGGAGCCACGGTTGTTCCTGTAGTTCTGGAGTATAGCAATTTCATTCCTGGGTTAATGTAGTCCATACCTATGTAGGTTTTGTCACCCATTTCAGAACCACCATCACAGACAGCAGTACCTAAGATATCAATGTTGTCCACACCGTAATAGCTTTTGATTAATTCTACCGGTTCAACTTGTCTGTTGCTTGAGAATATATCTGATTTCAAGGTTGTTAATGATTTGTAGCTTACAGCCATACTATTTAAGTTGGCATAGCTTCCAGCTGATTCCTTGAATTTTTCCTGAGATTTAAGGATGGTCATTCCAGTATCATCGCCAGATTCAAAGTCATAGGTAGCTACTTTTGATGAATTCATTATCATGTCAATAGCTGCCTTTTCAATGCTTCTGCCTATGAGGATTCCTACATCCTGTAACATGTCATTAACGGAGATTAAATTGGAATCTAACATCTGAGCGGAAACATTTAAAACTCCACCAATGGTATCAATGGAAATAGTTTCGCTGATTGGTTTTCTGACGTTTAATTCCTGAAGGGTTGCGCCAGGAGCAATGTCTTTGGCTTCACCAAGCACACCAGATTGAATAGCTTCCTCGATATTGACTCTTTGAGACATATAAGTGTAATATTGAGAATTTTCTTCAATTTCTTGTTTTGGAAGTAATCTGGTGAATTTCATCCATTTTGCTGAAGTGTCAGCAACTATTTGTGCCATTACTTCATTTTGTATTTTAGCATCATTTCCTTTTGTTAACATTAACATTCACCTCTTATGGCCTGCAAGTACCTTTCAAGGCAAGTCCAGGTTTATTTAATAATATTCCGACTTTACTTTGGATGAACAATTTTGTATATTGAGGTAACTCATCGTAAATGTCTTTTCTCATGATTTCAATGATTGGATAGAAATCAGCTATGTTTTCATCACTTGTAATTGGTGCAACAGTTGTTCCTGAAGATTTGGAATACAATACTGTTAATGGTGCATTCCTGAGATCAAAACCAATGTAGTCTTTGTCACCAATTAGTGATCCGCCGTCAGCTTGGGTTGTTCCCAAAAGATCGATATTGTCAATGCCGTAGTATTCTTTAATGTCTTCTACAGGTTGAACTAACTTGTTGGATGAATAAGCTAATTGTTTAACATAGCTTAATGTTTTGTATGACTCTGCCATTATTGTTAAGTCTGCTCCTGCTCCAGCATTGCCTTTGAAAGCTTCCTGTGCTTTAAGGATGAACTGGCCGTATGCTTCCATTGTATCTTCAGTTTGAGTGGTATTGTATACAGGAACGTTTGGTGAGCTTAATAATGTATCGTAAATGTTATATTCAATACGGTTTGCAATAACGGTAGCTACATCACCTAACAAGTCTTCAAATGAAACAATATCACTGTCAAAGACATCTTTATTAACATTAAGTACACCACCAACAGTATCAATGGAAATTGTATCTGTTACTGGTTTTCTGATGTTTAACTCTTGCAAGGATGCACCTGGAGCAATATCCTTAGCCTCTCCAAGCAATCCTTTTTTGATAGCTTCATCAAGATTAATGTTTTGTCTGAAGTAGGTATAGTAATCTGAGTTCTCTTTGATTTCTTGTTTAGGAAACAATCTAGCTAACTTTAATCTTTTTGCGGTTTCATCAGTAATGGTTTGAGCTATTACCTCATTTTGAACTTTAGTATCATTTCCTTTTGTAATCATCTAAGCATCACCTATATCGTATGGTCTGAATACTTCAATGTAATTATAATCGTCTGAGCTTTCTACAG
>NZ_JAXJXF010000165.1:0-16211 GCF_036307625.1 Methanobrevibacter sp. | reverse complement strand
TTCCAGTATAGACTATTGCATTGACTGGAACTCCTTTGACTGCTTTGCCGTTTGATGTCCTTACCACTTTTGCAGAAAATTTCTTTCCGGATTTGTAGGTGGCGGACAATACTTTTGCCTTGATTGTTACTGACTGTTTGGCAGATTTGGTTGCTGTAGTCTGTTTGGTGTTCTTTGGTTTGATGGATACCTTGACTGTAGACGGATCATAGCCAACATCACATCCGAAAATTGAAACTGCAAAGAGTTTCATTGTGAAAGTGCCGCCGCCTGTCATTTTAGAATCAGGCCAATTAAATGATCCTTCTCCCTTTGAATTTGTGGATACTGATATTTTGTAATTTTTACCGGCTACGGTACAGTCTATCTTCAGACTCTTGTCTGGAGCAGATACAGGATTGTTACTGGAATCGGTTGCTCTGAAATACAGTTTTTTGTTGGCAGCATAATCACCTGTCTGTTTGTAAACAGTTATTTTTACCTTTTCCGCATCGCCAGATGATAAAGCTTGTTCATCATTTTTTACTGCTAGAACAGATTTGTCATCATTGACTTTTTCATCGATAGCAACTATATCCCCATTGGTTTCTTCGATAGCTAATTTGTCATCTGAAATTTCGTTATTTACAGTTAATAATTCTTCGTTTGCGTTTATATCATCGCTGGCTATTGCAGTATCGTTCACATCACTAGCACATACAGTGCCAACTGCAAAAATCGCCAGCAAAAGCATGCAAACCAACATTATCTTTCTAAACTTCATAATTATTACTCCCATATCGCCTTATCCGATTGAAGGCAATATTATATGAAATAATATTTGTTAAAAAAGAAATATAAATCAACTAAAGCAATTGCTTTCATTAAAAGAAGGATTATTTAAAAATTTAGTTCAAAATTCTGATTACACCTATCAGAAACTCTAAAAAAAATTGCAAATCCCCCACTAAAACCAATCAATAGCATTTAACAAAACCACACCAAAAGAAACACCCAATAATCAAAAGAACACATGAATATTTTGATAGTGATTATGAAAACAATCAATCATTAAAAAAAAAAGATGAGAAAAAATTAATTTTCTCATTTAACCCAAATACTTGCTTGCTGATGAGGAATAATAGGACTTGTCACCTGCAAATGTGAATGTCACATCGAATGTGGTAACTCCACCAAGCATTGCATTGACATATCCTTTGGCCACACCATTGCTGTCTGTATTTATGGAGTCTGTCTTAGACATTGTTCTACCGAATATGTTGATTAAAGTCTTGATTTGAATGTTTTTATTGGCCAATGCTTTGCCTTTGCTGTCTTTAAGAGTAATATGGAAATAATACGCTGCATTGTTTCTATAACATTCATTGATGGTTATTTTAGTGCGCAATTTTCCGGTAGACTTGCTGGAAGATTCGGAGGATGATTTCTTTTTAACAATTTTAATTGAGGTTGTTTTAGCTTTTCCGGCATAATTTTTGTTGCTTTTAATTTTCAGCACAACCTTATGGGTTCCAACACTCAATTTGGCTGTGGAAAATACAACATTACCTTTTGCATTGCTTTTTAAAGCAATTGTCTTATGGGAACTTCCAGTATAGACTATTGCATTGACTGGAACTCCTTTGACTGCTTTGCCGTTTGATGTCCTTACCACTTTTGCAGAAAATTTCTTTCCGGATTTGTAGGTGGCGGACAATCCTTTTGCCTTGATTGTTACAGACATTTTGCTTTTGGATGTCTTAGCTACAGTAATGTATGAAACAACTGATTTTGCATATAATCCATTGTTATTGGAATATATATCATAATCAAGGCTCAATACAACCTTATGCTTTCCAGGACTCAATTTTGAAACCTTATAATCAGCCTCAGCACTATTAGATGGTATTATCAATAGTTTTTCATCATATTTCTTGCCAGTGTAAACTTTAATATTGACAACCGCATTATGAATCGGTTTTTTGTCGCTTCCGATAACCTTTACTGTAAATTTCTTTTTGGATTTATAAGGCACTGACAGTTTTTTGGCTATAATCTTTACATTATACGGTTTGACTACAACCTTTGCTGTGGCAGTATCTTTGGAACTTTCATCAACTAAAAACCCATTATAATTCTTTGTTATGCTTGTAACTTTGATTTTGAAAGTACCATCACCATTATTTAAATCAGACCATTTATATACTCCCAGTCCATTGGAATTGGTATTTACATCACCGAACCAGAACCATTCATTATTGTAATATACATCAAAATTAATGTGATCGTCCCCAGTTAACTTAATCGGTTTTCCGGTTTGTGCATCAGTTACCTTAAAATAAATTTTCTTGTCAGTGCAATATGTTCCGGTCTGTTTATATATGTTTACATTTACTGTTTTTTCACCGGCGGACAAAACATCCCCATCGGCATTTTGAACTGTCAAAACAGATTTGTCATCTGCATCGTTTTTAGCAATGGCTGTGTCCGCATCATTTTCATCGACGGCCAATACATCATCGAAATTTTCACCGTCGGCAGTTAATATTTCTTCGTTTGCGTTTATATCGTCGCTGGCTATTGCCGTAGCATTTGCATCGCCGGCAGCTACACATGAAACGCTGAACAGCACACATACGATTAGGCAAAAGACCAGCAAACTCCTTTTGAAATTCATATTAGTCCTCATTTATATTTTATATTAAAATCAGAGCACACTCCAGAACGGAAGTGCAAAAACGATTTTTCAAGTCCCTGAAAATCAAGACCTATCATCAAAATAATCTGCAATGAAATTATTCAAAGACTTCTATAGTTGATAATCTATTTTAATTGATATATAAGTCAACTAAATGAATTTCTTTATGCTAAAAAAAAGATTAGTGGTTGAAGTCCATTTCGCGAATCGCTTCATAGACCCTTTTTGAATTTTCCCTGTCGATGTATTTGAAGAAATCCTCGACACGCTTCTTGTAAAGCTCATCCATTTCACAGCCGCTGTCGATGCATGAGATAATCTCTTCCTTAAGTACGTCATAGGTTTTTGCAACAGGACCGAATCCCATCTTCTCATAGTCAAAATATCCGCTGTCCACATCGAAGTGATAGTCCTTGCCGTAGTGATAGTAAATCAGTGGCTTTTTAAGGTATGCAAAGTCAAAGAATACGCTTGAATAGTCGGTTATCATCAGTGAAGCGTGGTTGAAAATCTCCGAATAGCTTCTGTCGATGAATGCTACATCCTTATTTCTGTCAAACAGATGTATGAACTTGTAGAGGTTAGGGTGCGGCTTGAATACCATTCTGTATCCTTTTGAGGAAAGATAGTCTATGAGTTCCTTGTCGTTCAACAGCTTGTTGAATGTGTAAAAGAATGTTGTCCTGACAAAATCCTCATCCTCAAGATTGTTGTAGTGTCTTCTCCAGGTAGGCATTACGATAATTTCCTTTTTGTCCTCGAGCCTTTCCAGTATGTCGAATCTCGGAAATCCCAATACCTTGACTTCATCATCAGGGTATCCATAGTTGTTGTCGATAAATGACCTGCGCTCCAGATCTGAAACTGTCACAATCATGTCAAGGTTCTTGTCGTACTTGTTGAGCCATGATGATGTGTCGTCCTTTGTCACTCCGTGCTGCAGGAAAACTGTCTTTGACCTTACAAGGCCTGAAAGGAACGGGAAGTTTCCCCAGAACGGATAGATTATGTTATTATCTGGGTTTGAAGATACGATTACCTCTGCAAAAAGAGCGTACAGCCTGTGTCTGATTGACCTGTATGCGATGTCAAATCCGATGTCTGCAACCTTCTGGTATTCGCTGCTCGGGTTTCCAAGTCCCAGAAGCCTTCTTATCTTGAACATTCTTGAAGAGGACTGGTACTTGTTTGCCATGATCTCAACGTCCTGAACCTCATAGTCATGCTTTGAGATGGCAAAGTACTTTTCAATGTCCTTGTCGTTTCTCTCGACTGCATACTTGAAAAGCTGGAATGCATTGTCATCTGCACGGTACGGCAGGTCCATGAATATCCAGATGTGCTTGTCCTTGTATGCAGGATAGAAGAAGAAATATAAAAATCTCAAAAGAACGCCGGTTCTCCATCCCCTTTCTCTTTTGCTCAAGATACTTTTCAATGTTCTGAATTCATTCTTAAGAGTGTTTGAAGTGGTTCTCGGCAAAATCAGAATATGGTCATCCATGTCCTGAACAATGTATTTTCCCGAAAGCATGTACTTTGACACCTTTGAAAGCCTGGAGATGTGAGAATATTCCGGAATCAGCTTGTACTTATCAATCTTGAACTCGATTTTCATCTCACCCTCAATCGGAATGCGGACCTCGAAGTTGTGGTTGAATCCGTAGTTGAAGTTAAGTGACAGATTGTCCCTTTGAGGAAAGCTCACGATTGTTACAGGCATTGTTCTCTCGCCGTTGATTCTCACCTGAATGTTCGGATCCATTGTAAATGTTGTGAAAAATCCCAAAAGGTATAGCTCGTCGTTTTCGATTTGGCAGATGTCTATGTTGATTTTGTTTAAATCAAGCTCCTCAATGCGTGTGCACTTGTCGCTGCCCACATCGTTTTTGTCTGCCAAATACCTGACGTCATGCTTTTTTAAAAGCAGGATGTGTGTTTTAAGGATTCCCGGAATGGATTTTTGAAAGATGATGACATCCGTATCTATGTATGAGAGTATTCTGATTAGTTTGGCGTAAAGGTCAACGATTTCGCTACGGTTAAGCAGATTGTTCACCCGTTTGATTTCGAAAATCCACTGCAGGTCATACATCAGCACGTGCTGGATGAACTTCGGAACCTTCTTTTTCTTTTCAAGGCAGTAGTCTATGAGATACAAAAAGTAGTTGTCGACCCTTGTTGTATAGTATGATTTCTGATTTGATGAATTGCCGATTAGGGACTTTTGGTCGTCATGCTTTCTGTAGTAATATGCGCATCCGTCCAGAAATCCGATGTTTGGATTGTCAAGAAGCATCTGGTTTATTAAAACGGGATCTTCTGAAACCCTCAGGGATTCCCTGAACTTGTAGTTTTTAAGGGCTGAAAATCTGAAAAAGGATGAAGGTCCTGAAAGCTGGATGTATTCGGGATGCTCGTTGAGATTGATGATTTGGGTTTTCTCGTATTTGTAGTTCAGTGAGTGTCCGCCTTTTCTTGCGCCGAAGTAGTATATTGGCATGGAGACAATATCGATTTCATCATGCTTTTTGAAAAGGTCCAGTGCCTGGTTGAAGGCATATTCTGTTATGAAATCGTCACTGTCAAGGAAATTTACAAAATCAGCCTGAACATGGCCAAGGCCACGGTTTCTTGAGTAGGCCGGACCGTAGTTTTCATCATTGCTTAAAACGAAGATATTGTTCGGATATTTGTCCTGATAGTAATGTGCAATGTCCGGCGTATGGTCATCGCTTGCATCATCGATTATTATAATTTGGATATTGCGTTTAAAGTCAAGGCTCTGATTGATGATGGATTCGATGGCAACAGATAGATAGTTCTCACTATTGTATGCAGTCATTACAACCGAAAATTTAAACGCCAAATTGATATCCTCCTAACAATATATATGTCAACATATTATATAAAACAATAGCACTTGCTTTTTTTATATAAAATAGGGAACTTTAATCAAGTTAAATAATAAAATAAACAGTGAAAATTTAGAAATAATAAACATACAACTATAAATTAACAACAAAATAGATACTATTAATAAACAGAATTCTTGATTTTGGTGAAAAATAAAAAAAAGAGGGTTAGCACCCTATTTGGTACAGTTCAAAGCCGTACTCCTTGATTTTTTTCTCGTAAATGTTTCTTCCGTCAAATATAATGGGCTTGTTCATCTTTTCGGCCAGATACTGCCAGTCAGGTGTTCTAAACTCCTTCCACTCGGTAATCAGTATAAGCGCTTCGGCATTTTCACATGTCTCATACCTGTTTGTGTAAAACTCAATGCTTTCAAGGCACTCATCAGGAATTGCCTTTTTGAACTCCTCGGTTGCCTGTGAGTCATATGCCTGAATCCTGGCACCCCTTTTGATGAGCTCTTCTGCAACAACAAGGGATGTTGCCTCCCTAACGTCATCGGTTCCCGGCTTGAATGCAAGTCCCCAGATTGCAAATGTAAGACCTTTCAAGTCTTCACCGAACCTTTTGACGATTTTATTTACCAGAACCATCTTTTGCCTTTGGTTTACCTTTTCAACATGAGACAGTATTTCCGGTTCGTATCCGTGGGTTTCTGCAGTGTTGATTAAGGCCTGCACGTCCTTTGGAAAACAGCTTCCCCCATATCCGCATCCCGCATAAATGAAGTGATAGCCTATTCTTTTATCGGATCCGATTCCCAACCTGACTTTCTGCACGTCGGCACCTGTGACTTCACAGATGTTTGCGATTTCGTTCATGAAGGATATCTTGGTTGCAAGCATTGCGTTTGCAACGTATTTTGTCATTTCTGCGGATTTGACATCCATCATGACAAATCTGTCATGATTGATTACGAATGGATTGTAAAGCTCCATAAGTGTCTGGAAGACTTCCCAGCTTTCAGCCCCTAAAACTACCCTGTCAGGACTTAGGCAATCTTCAATTGCTTTTCCTTCCTTTAAAAATTCCGGGTTTGATGCTATATCGATATGGACATCGCTGTTGCGCTCCTTTAGTATGTTGTTGATGTGGTCCCGTACTCTGAATCCTGTTCCTATAGGCACTGTTGACTTGACGACAACAAGGGAATCATGAGCAATGTTATTTGCAATGTCTGATGCTGCTGAGAATATGTAATCGAGATTGGCGCTTCCGTCTTCAGCCATAGGAGTTCCAACAGCAATGAACACGATATTGGTATTGTCCAATGCCTCCCCGATGTCTGTGGTGAATATCAAATCTCCCCTTTCCTGGCCGTTGACAACTAGAGTTCCCAAATGAGGCTCAAAAATAGGCAGGATTCCATTTTTCAATCCTTCGATTTTATTTTCGTCAATGTCTACACAGTACACCTTGTTTCCCATTTTGGAAAAGCAGGCGCCTGTTACAAGTCCAACATAACCGGTTCCGATAACAGTAATATTCATAATAATCCCAGAAATAAATTTTCAATATGATAATATTAGTTTCTAGATATATTTAAATGTACCAACAGTATCTTTGTAAAAAAATAGTATATTGAATCCAAAATAAGTACATTATATTGACAAAATGGTTGATAATTTTAATAGTTGCGACATCAACCACAAGAATGATTTAATCGCAAATTGATTAAATTAAAATAAAATATGAAAAGTAACTTATGGAAGTTACTTATATATATGTTTTCATATAATTTAACAAGTCTTGCCTGAATTCCTCATCATCCACCGCCATGTCGATTGATGATTTTAGCCATCCGAGGCGGTTTTCGATATTGAAGACCTTGCCTGTGTATTTTACGCCGTAGATGTCATCAAGCTTTGATATTGCATCTGTAAGCTGAACTTCGTCGTTAAATCCAGGTTCGGTTTCCCTGATTTTATCGAATATGTCTGATGTCAGGACATATCTTCCGGTTATCGCAAGGTTTGTCGGAGCCTGACCGATTTCCGGCTTTTCAATCATTGTATTAATTTTATATACGTTTTCCTCAACTTCAGAACCGCTGACGATACCATACCTGTCAACGCAAGGATTTGGAACTTCCCTGATTGAGATTGTGGATTTGCCATACCTTTCATAAACATCAAGAAGCCCTCTGGTACATAGCGGACCTTTTGTTATTGAATCGCCCAAAAGAACTGCAAATGCATCATCATTTATGTGTTTTTCAGCTGAAAGGATTGCATCCCCCAGACCGTTCAAGTCCCTTTGCCTGACATAGCAGATATCTGCAAGGTCTGTGATTTTTCGAACCTGCTTTAAAACCCTGTCCTTACCGGATTTCTGAAGGGTGTACTCAAGTTCATATGACTTGTCGAAATGGTCCTCAATGGATCTTTTGTTTCTGCCTGTTACAACTACAATATCATCAATTCCTGATTTTAGTGCCTCTTCAATGACATACTGAATTGTCGGCTTATCATAAACAGGCAGCATTTCTTTCGGTTGAGCTTTGGTTGCAGGAAGTAATCTTGTACCCAGTCCTGCCGCTGGAATAACTGCTTTCATAATAATAACCTCTATTTTATAGTGAATCTGTTTTTTCCTCCAACAAGGAATTTTAACCAGATATATGAAATGACATCATCCAAATCTGTGAAACTGTTTAAATTCTGCTCGATTTCATCCAAATCCAATGTCTTGTCATCAACATCATATGTAAATAAGTCTATGTCTGAGCGTGACATTTTTTCGATTTCATCCTCGCCCCACCCGTTGGTTGAGTGTGGAGTCCAGAAGGTATCTTCATTAATCAGTTTTAAAGGTGCGCCTCCATAGGTGGTGTTTGAATTGATTGTTCTGTTAGAGACAACCGATCCTGCACCGATTATTGAGCCTGAACCGATTTTGGAACCTTTGAAGATAAATGAATTTTGGCCAAACCATACGTGGTCGCCTGCATAGATGCTTCTTGCATAGTTCATTCTGTTTTTGGATTTTGTGTTGTAGATGCAATGCCCGTCGGAAGTTCTGAAAACCACATTATATGAAATGAAGCAGTCATCACCTAAAACAATGTTTTTGGCCTCTGACAAGACAAAGTTTGTCCTGCCGTTGAAGAAATTGTTCTTTCCGATAAAGCAGACGCAGTTTTTGTGAAGTGCAATATTGACCGAATAGTCATGAATATTGCTTGAAAGGTATAAAACGGAATTGTCCATGTTAAAGTCAATTCTGGAATTCCACAGGTGGACGCCCTCTTCACAAATCAGAAAGTTGTTTTTTCCTTTGAAGTTGATTTGTGAGTTTGAAAGTTTTGGAAGCTCACCCATGAACTGGTTATCCTCAAGTTCTAGAAGTTGGTCTGACTCTGTAATGTGCACTATATCACCTAAAAACTAGTCATTTTATAAATTTGTTTTAGGAATTATATAATCATTATTATAAAAAAAGTATTAAAAAAAAGTAAGTGGATAATTTAGTCGTTTGCTAAATTATCAAAATATCCTTGGATAAATACGACCGGAGTTCCTTTATCCCCGGAACCGCTTGTTAAATCACAAAGTGAACCGATTAGGTCAGTTAACCTTCTTGGAGTGGTTCCTTCAGTAATCATCTGTCCGACAAGATTTGCATCTTTTTCTTTGATTTCTTCTTTGATGGCTTCTTTTAACTCGTCGCCTTTCAAATCGGCAAATTTGTTGTCTGAAACATACTTGAGTTTGATTTCATTAGGAGTTCCGACAAGTCCGTCGGTATGTGCAGGTGAAACGACAGGGTCAGCCAATTCCCAGATTTTTCCGACAGGATCTTTAAATGCTCCGTCACCGTAAACCATCACTTCAATCTGTTTTCCTGTGAGGTCAATCAATCTTTTTTGGACTTCACGTACCAAAACATCTCCAGTGTTCGGGAAGAGTTTAAGTTTCTCTTCTGTAGCCTTGTTTGAACCTAAAAGTCCATAATCAGGATTATATCCTGAACCATCTACAGGTTCAGTTAGGATTTGATGCAATCCATAAACGTTTGCTCCTTCAGCTGCAAGCATTTTAGTGGTTTTGTCTCTTGTGTGAATGTCACATGTCAGGACGTCTTTTGTATAGTCAAGGATTGTTTTTACATTGTTTGAAAAGACAAATTCGACTTCACAGTCTTCACTTTCAATTAGTTCACGGTAAAAGTCAATCATGTTAATTCCGGTGAATGGGTGAATCCATGAACCGAATGTCTCTGCATATTCTTCTTCTGAAATGACGCTTCCCAAATGGTATTTGCTTTGCTCTAAAACATCTTCATCCAAAATGCCGTTTCCAACTTCATCTGCCGGAAAAGAGGTCAAAAAGGTAATTTTATCCATTCCCCTTGCAATACCTTTGAGTGCAATGGAGAATCTGTTTCTGCTCATTATAGGGTTTACTACCCCAATTTTTTTTGACGGGAACTTGTCCTGCAAGTCCTTTGCGATATCATCAACGGTTACATAGTTTCCTTCTGAAATTCCAACAACCGCTTCTGTAATTGCAACAACATCTTTATCTCTAAATTCGAATCCTTCAGCTTCTTTAGCCTGCATCAATGAATCAACAACTATGGTGGCTAAATCATCGTTTTCTTTAATAATTGGTGTTCTTATACCACGTACAACAGTACCAACACATCTCATTTTTTTACTCCTTAAAAGCATAACTAGTCGGTTGGAAAGTATCTTCCAACAACCCATATACATTATATTTTTTAAGCTATATAAAATTTAAGATTGAACTTGTTTTAAAAAAAAGTAGAAAATTACTTTCAAAAAATTGAAAGTAAATGTATTTATTGAATATATTTTGCAAGATCACTTGCTTTGTCGGTTTGCTCCCATGGAAGACCTTCAATACCGAAGTGACCGTATTTAGCAGTTTGTTTGTAGGTAGCGTCCCTTAATCCTAATGTTTCAATGATTCCGTCAGGAGTCAATTTGAAGTTTTCACGTACGATTTCTTCAAATGTTTTGTCTCCAATATCAGCACCTGTTCCGAATGTATCTACCATAACGGAAGTAGGTTCAGCAACACCAATTGCATAGGATAATTGGATTTCACATTTTTCGGCAAGGCCGCTCGCTACAATGTTTTTGGCAATGTATCTTGCCATATAACATGCACTTCTGTCCACTTTTGTGCAGTCTTTTCCTGAAAATGCGCCGCCACCGTGTCTTGCATATCCGCCGTAGGTGTCTACAATGATTTTTCTGCCTGTAAGACCAGCATCACCATGAGGCCCACCGATTTCGAATTTTCCAGTAGGGTTAATGTGCTCTTTGGTGTTTTCAGTCATAAGTTCCTGTGGAATGACTGCTTTGAATAGCTTTTCACGAATATCTTCTTTTAATCTTTCCTGATCATATGATACGGATTCGTCATGCTGGGTTGACAGTACTACAGCATCCAGTGAAAGTACATTTCCGTCTTCATCATAATTGACTGATACCTGTGCCTTACCGTCAGGTCTGAGGTATGGGATTTCACCGGATTCTCTTAACTCAGTTAATTTGTTTGTGAGTTTGCGTGCCAAATCGATTGGGAACGGCATCAATGAATCGGTTTCATTGGTTGCAAAACCAAACATCATTCCCTGGTCTCCTGCACCGGTTTCTTCCTCTCCCCTGTCAACACCCTGGTTGATGTCTTGGGACTGTGCATGGAGCCTGTTTGCAACAATACAGCTGTGACCATCAAATTCCAAATCAGGATTGTCATAACCGATTTCAATAATTGTATCTCTTATAATCTTTTCAATATCATCTTCGGATAAATCAGTATTTGAGGTAATCTCACCGAATACCATACAAAAGTCAGTAGTAACACAAGTTTCACATGCAACGTGTGAATTTTTATCGCCTGCCATGTACGCATCCAAAATTGCATCGGAAATTATGTCTGCAACTTTGTCTGGGTGGCCTTGAGTTACTGATTCTGATGTAAAAGTTCTGTATACTTCACTCATTCTTTCACCTAAATGTTATTACTTTAGTTATGTATGTTTATCATTAAATAAAAGAATTTCGGATTTGCATTTAAAAACTTCTTTAAGATAATGCAAAAAATCTCAGGTATTGGCACTTATGGGAATAAATCTTACAAAGTTTTTTAAATGATGAATATAAACTATTTAAATAACAAATTAATGTTTTAATTGAAATATTCGAAATCCAAATAAAATAAGAGGCAAATAAAAATGAAAATTACAGTTGCAGGAGTAGGATATGTGGGACTTTCCCTTGCTGTCCTTCTTGCTCAAAATCATGATGTTACAGCAATTACAACAACAGAATCAAAAGCTGAAATGCTTAACAAGTTTATAAGTCCAATCCAGGACGATGAAATAGAAAGATTTTTTAAAGAGACACGTGAAGGTGAAAGGAAACTCAATCTCTACACCACTACCGACAAGGAAGCAGCATACAAAAGTGCTGATTTGGTGATAATAGCTACACCGACAAACTATGATGACGTCAACCATTTCTTTGATACCTCTGCTGTTGAAGATGCGATTGAATGGACATTGAAAGTCAATCCGGACGTTTTGATGGTCATCAAATCAACAATTCCTGTTGGATATACCAAGTCAGTACGTGAAAAGTACGGAGTCAAAAACATCATCTTCTCACCGGAATTCCTCCGTGAGTCAAAGGCGCTTTATGATAACCTCCATCCGAGCCGTATCGTTGTCGGATGTGATGACGACCAGCAAAAAGAAGGAGAAATGTTTGCTGAATTGCTTTTGGAAGGTGCAAGGCAAGAGGAAAAACGAAATGGTTCAGCCAAACAGGACATTCCAATACTATTGGCCCATTTGACTGAAGCTGAAGCGATTAAGCTATTCGCAAACACATATCTTGCCGTAAGAGTCAGCTACTTTAACGAGCTTGATACTTATGCGCAGACCAAAGGCCTTGACACACAGATGATTATAGACGGAGTATGTATGGATCCACGTATCGGAGGACACTACAACAACCCATCATTCGGATATGGAGGATATTGCCTACCTAAAGACACAAAGCAGCTTTTGGCAAACTATAAGGATGTTCCTCAGACCATGATAAAGGCTGTTGTTGATTCCAATACTGTACGTAAGGAATTTATTGCCGATGAGATTATTTCACAAAATCCCGACACTGTAGGAGTTTACCGTCTGACCATGAAAAGTAACAGTGACAATTTCCGTGCATCAGCCATTCAGGGTGTTATGAAACGTATTAAAGCAGAAGGAATTCCAATAATCATCTATGAACCAACATTGGAAGATGGTGATGAATTCTTTAAATCAGAAGTGGTAAATGACATTGACCGCTTTAAAAGCGAAAGTGATGTGATTTTGGCAAACCGTTTCGATTCAGACATTCTCGGCGATGTTGCAGACAAGGTTTATACAAGAGATTTGTTTAGAAGAGATTAATGTTGATTAAACACAACATCTCTTTTGATTATTATTCTCGAATATCATCCAATACATTTAATTAAAATATGGTGTTTGGATGCTTTTTTAAGTAGTTTGAAAAAGATTTTTCAGTCAAATATCTTTTTTGATTAAGCATTTTATCCCAAATTTCATTTCCTTCTTTTTCTGTTATCATATCACAGTTAAATGCTTTGACAAGTATATCTCCAGTCCTTATTCTGGTTAAATTGAAATGTTTGACTGCATCATTAATGTCTCGAGTATTATTACTTGCCAAAATACCATTATTTTCCACAGCCAATGTAATGGCTGCCGCTTCACCATCCCCAATTTTTCTTCCGGTGAATTTGCCCTTACAAAGATTTAGAAAAAGGTCATAACTTTCGGATTCAACATCAAAGTCCCTAATTTCTAAAAACCCTCCATAATGTAAATCATCAACACGTTTTTTCAGTATAACTACTCGAGAAAATTCTTCATATACTTCATAAGGAATAACTACTTTCTCAAACAGTTCTTTTAATATTGAAACATCATCAATACTTATAAAACAGCTTAAACAGTCCGTATCATAGAATATTTCTTTATCCCTCATAAATCCTCCAAATTATACACCAAATCACTTAGATATGATTGAATAAGATATTCTTCTCTTTTTCCATTTGAAATCAAATCTTTCTCGTATGCTTCCTCAACCAATCGTGCATAATTGCCTATGGTATAATCTTTATCAATGTAAGGTTCATATAAACTGGAATCATATCCCCTACGAAGAGCATTATGTTTAATATCATGTTTAAACAAATTAAATTCATCAAATGTGATGTCTCCACCACTTTTTAATCTATAGAGAAGTGCTTCATGAGAAATTTGAAAATATTGCTCACAATCAATAATGGAATTCAAATCCCATTTTTCTATATCATTCTCTTTTTTATAGGAATATAATGCATTAATTGGCATCAATAAGAATGAAGCAAATTGATTTGCATTTTTTTCAACTTCATCATTGCTATTTAGATTGCAAATAGTGAAATTAGCCTCTTCATAAAATAAATGATATATTTCATGAGCTGCAGTGAACACTTGCCTTCCTTTTGAATGTTTAGAATTAATGAACATGATTTGCTGTGAATCCACTTTAAAGCATGCACCACTAATTTTTTCATCCATTTCTAAAAAAACTATTGTTAGATTCCTTAATTTATTTGTAATTAAAGGAAAAAAATCTAATGGAGTATCATACTCTAAACCAATATCTAACTTGAATTCTATAGCTAATTGGTTAATTTTGAATAAATTCATTTAATCACCATTTAATTCATTCAATTCTTTCAGATTTCTAATTATCCTATTCATGTTTGCCAAAGTATTTAAATCCAAATCTTTTGATGATCTGAATTTAAATTCTTCTTTGGAATATCCCCCAACCCCTTTTAAAATATATTCTTTAGGACAATTATAAAGTTCACATAATTTATTTAATGAAGAAGATTTTAATTTCCTATCATTACTTTCTAATTTAGCAATTTGTGTTTGTTTAAATCCTAAATAATCTGCAACTTGTTTTTGAGTAAAATTATGCATTTTTCTCAATTTTTTTATCCTATCACCTACTGTTTCATCCACGATAATCATCCCCATTCTCAAATAAAAATAGTTTGGAATAAAATATATATAAATTTTTGCATAATTTTATTCCAATTTTGATTTTTGCATATAAAAAACATGATAATCCGAAATTCTGAAAACCAATATTCATTCCTACTTGTAATGATACTACATAATTCAATTTGAGGTATTGCGATATGTTAAAAATAATATCCTCTATAAGTTTTCAATTTTTCTGACCGCTATTGTTGTTCAATACCAGTTATTGCAGTTACAAACATATCTACAAATGAATAACATTTTCTAATTTTTCAATTAATGATTTCCATATCTGAAAAATAATTTATTGTAGTGATTGCGAAGATATTGAATATTATCAAAAATTCATATCATTGCATCAACAATATACGTAAGTTGACACTAAATAAATGGAACACACATTTAAAAATAATTCCTAAACTAAATACTATCAATATTGAACAAATATGCAAATCTTTCCAAAAAAAAGAATAAAAAATATTTAATAAATACCGGTTTATAGTGTTTTTTAAGGATTATTGAATAGACATTGACTCTGTCCATTTTAACTGATTCGGCATGGACTTTTGCAATTTTTGTCTTTTTGGTATCATTAATAAAATTATCTGAATTATGAAAAATCTATCAAATTTTCACGAGCAATACAATGAACTTCATCAATAACTCCAATTGATTAGGAACACACCTATTAATTCTTTGTTTTTTACTATCCATCCGTTCTTGTTCACTCAAGGTAACCGCATAAACCCTAAATAATTTGTGATTGGTTTTTAATATCTAACAAATTCTTAAATATATTCCAAGTAAACTTAATAATCTATTCTCCATTTTATTATTGTCATCTATTATACACCTAAAAGCAATATTTAAAGGGATATTTTGACCCTCATCCATATTTTCAATATAATTAAAAATATTTAATCGTTCTGTAAAACTATGAACAATATTAAAATCAGGCATTATTTACCTCCCCAATTATTTTCCACCTGCAATTCATAATTATCAAATGTTTTTACATACTCACTGTCCACATCAATAATGTCATATACCGTTGACAATCTGAAATTGTTAATTAATGAGTCTTTTTGTAATCTACTTTTAAGCTGATAAAATGACTCATAAATTAATTCCATATCATTTTCTTCAAGGGCACTATTGAGAATAATGGAAGATAATTTTAAATCAACTAAAAATTCATCAAAATCTTTAAGATTTTTTATGTTTAAATTTGAATCTGCATCATCAAAGTAATCTGCAATAAATTCAGACAAATCCAAAATAAAATCATCAGATTCATTAGTGTTTCGAACTATTGATTCCAAGTTTTCAAAAACATTTAAATGAAAACAGCCCAAAATAAATTTAGCCCTATTGTTTAATGTTCTTCGATAAACTTTTCTAATTTCAAGATCCAATTTTGGGTTAAATTCAATTGATTTTGAAAAATGAATCTCAACATCTTCACAGTCATTAAAATCTGCCAAATTATCTGAAATCATTTCCACATTAAACATTTTTTCACTCCCTTGCAATC
>NZ_JAXJXF010000164.1:0-13635 GCF_036307625.1 Methanobrevibacter sp. | reverse complement strand
CTTGTGTTTTGACCAGAAATATTAATATTCATAGAATTCCGACACTTCCTAGAAAATCAAATACACGCATTTTATTTATTTCATCAGATAACAATAGATCTTCAGGAGCATTTTTGTGTTTAATTTCTTTGTGTGATTTTTTAATTAACAAGCATAATGTCGATGTTTTTGTAATATTGCCCTATTTTGGTAATGGTAAATCATTATTGGATGAGAAAAATATTCCTAATATGATTATTAATTCTTTTGGTTGGGGGATTGAATTATCTCGAGAACGAGATGAAAAATGTCAAAAAGAGATATCCGATAAAAAACTCATTAATGAAAGTGCGATTAATAGAATATGTGAATTTATTTCAGTAAATGATGTTGATATTCTCCATATAAATTCATCTTATTCTTATGTTGGTGCAATTGCTGCTTTAAGAGAGGACATTCCATTTGTTTGGCATATTAGAGAACTACTTGAAGAAGGTCAAAATAATACTATGTGGGATAGGAAACAAGGAAATAAATTGATTAATAAATCAAATAAAGTTATTGCAATTTCCGATAGTGTTAAGGAAAAATATAGTGAATGGATAGATTTGGAGAGATTAATAACAATTTATGATGGGGTGGAAATTGATAAATTTCACAATCCTAATAAAGAAATTTTCAATGAAAATGTTGTTCGTTTAATATTTATAGGAAATATTGCTAAATACAAAGGAATTTATGATTTTACTAATGCATGTATTAAATTGTATGAAAATGGATTTAAAAATATTGAAATTTCAATTGTGGGGTCGGGTGAAAAGCAAGTGATTAATGATATTAAAAATGCTTTTTATAATGTTGGAATGTCAAATTTTAATTTCGAAGGTTATCAAAAGAATGTTAGTAAATTTTTAGATAAATCCGATATTTTTTGCATGTGTACAAAGTGGGAAGCTTTTGGACGAACTACTGTTGAAGCAATGTTATCCGGTAATTTGGTAATTGGTGCAAATACTGCCGGAACAAAAGATTTAATTGATGATGGTGTAACTGGTATTTTGTATAATCAAGGAAATAGTGAAGATTTATATAATAAAATTGTTTTAGCTATTGAAAATAAAAGTAGATCTAAAGAAATTGCTAAATCTGGTCGTAAATATATGTTTGAAAATATGTCTTCAGAAAAAAATGCTGATGAAATTTATAAATTATACAATGATATTTTATATGGATAATATTTTTTTGAAAATAAACAGATTTTTTAATAAATTTTTATAGATATTAATGTGATAGATATGTACCTTATTTCTATAATAATGCCAATATATAATGCTGATAAATATTTAAAAAGAACTATAAATTCAATTATAAATCAAACAATAGGTTTTGATAATATTGAATTAATTTTAGTTGATGATAATTCGTCAGATTCATCAAAAGATATTATTAAAGAATTTTCAGAAAAATTTCCAAATATAGTCTCTTTTTATTCACAAATTAATCATGGATTTCCAGGTTATGGGAGAAATATTGGCATAAAAAATGCTTCTGCAGATTATATAATGTTTATAGATAACGATGATGAGTATGAAGTTGATTTTTGTGAAACAATATATAATACTATCAAAAATTTAAATTGTGATGTTGTTTCTACTAATTTTTCAATTTTAGAAAATAATATGGTTACAAAGGTAAATTCTTATTCAAAAATTGATTCGGAAGTAGATTCAAAACATGATTATGGGAAATTAATTAAATTAGATAAATTTAAAAATATTTCTGACGTAACAATATGGACAAAGATTTTTAAAAAAGATATTTTATTGAAAAATAACATTTTCTTTGTTGAAGATAGGTTGAATGAAGATTCTCAATTTATATTTAATTATTACTATTATGCAAATGATTTAGTTTATATTAATTATTATGGGTATAAACATCATAGGGATGGCGAAAATTTATCATATTTTTCATCTAAAAGTACATTAGGATTCATAAATTCTTATTATGACCTATTAAGTTTAGTTCAAGAAAAATATCAAGATGTTGATGCTGTTTATTTATTTAAAGATAGGATTGAATTAACAATATTGAGAATTATTTTATCATCTCATCAAAGGTGTCTTTTAGGAAAATTATATGATTTTGAAGATAAAATAGGATTTAATTCATCTTTAAATCATTCATGGGCAACATTTTGTAATAAACTGTTATTAAAAAGAAAATTTTCTCTTTTAATAGTTATATTTAAATTTTTAAGGATAATAAAAAAGATATTAGATATTTTAAGGAGTAGAAATGTATTATAAAATTTATTTTAAATTTTTTTAATGAATAGATTTACGAAAAATTTGTTATCCCTTAGATAAATTTTTATAATATTAAAATTTAATTGGCGATATTATGAATAAAATTGAAATATTTGTTTTAACTCATAAAAAATTTGAATTGCCTCAAAATGAGGTTTATGTTCCTCTTTTAAGTGGAGCTATTTTACATGATGATGATTTCGGCTATTTGAGGGATGACTCTGGAGACAACATCTCAGATTTAAACAAATATTATGCTGAAATGACAGGTGAATATTGGGCATGGAAGAATTCAGATGCAGACATCATTGGATTTTGCCATTACAGAAGATATTTTGCCAAAAACATTTCCTTGAAGATACTTGAAAGAAAGGACATTGAGGAAATTCTAAAGGATTACGACATTATCATGCCGAATAGGGTTCGCATGGGCATGTCAAATGTCGATGACATCAAAAAGACAAGGAAATATCTTGATTATGGTCCTTATATTGAAGACTATTGCAAATTAAGAAATATTTTAAAAAAAGATTATCCGGACTATCTTCCATTTTATGATGAAATGTTAAATGAAAAGACATGTTATTGGTTTAACATGTTTATCTGTAGAAAGGAGCTGGCCGATGATTATTTTGAATGGGTTTTTGATATTTTAAAAAAGATGGAGTCTGAAATTGATTTTGAAAAATATCCTGAAAACCAAAGAAGAATTTTAGGATTTCTGTCTGAAAGATTAATCAATGTATATATTAAAAAAAATCAGTTAAAAGTTAAGGAAAAACCGATATTAATCAGTGATCGTAAAATTCCATTGATTTATGTAATCGGTTTTAGATTCTCAATTGTTATTCCGTTATTTAAGTTTTTTACTCAAATTAAATACGAATTTTCGAATAGAAATAAAAAATAAAACTTATTTAAACTAAGTTTTTTCATAATTTTTGCAATATATTTTTGATATTTATAAAATTTATTTTGTTTATCCTTGTTTTATTCGGTATTTTGCAATTTTTCTTAATAATTTTCATTTTTTCTTCTATCTAAACATATTTAAGCCTTTAACTACAAAGTTATTTAGTATAAATATAGGAAAATGAAAATTATGGCAGATAAAAATGAATGGGGCAGCAACCTGTCATTCATCCTTGCAATGATTGGTTCTGCCGTTGGACTTGGAAACATTTGGAGATATCCGTATGTACTTTACTCCAATGGTGGGGGAGCATTCTACATCCCTTACATCGTGGCGATTCTTTTGATGGGAATTCCATTTTTGATTCTGGAGTATGGTGTCGGATATAATTTTAAGTCTTCCTTTCCAAAGGCAATAAGGAAGATTCACTCCAATTGGGAATATTTGGGCTGGCTTTTGCCGGTTGCTGTTTTTATGATTATGATTTATTACTCAGCTATTCTTGGCTGGGATGGAATTTACATGATTTTGAGTTTCACCAAGGGTTGGGGCGCAAACCCGGATACCTTCTTTGCAACCACTCTTCTTCAATCCTCAGAGTCAATGTCCGGTTTGACCCATTTCATTCCACTTATTGCTGTTGCAATGCTTGTAGGTTGGGTAATAATTTGGTTTATATCTCACAGGGATTTGGAAGAAGGTTTAGGTAAGGTTTCAAAGATTCTGGTGCCTGCACTGTTTCTAATTATGGTTATCATCGTTGGAGTCTCTCTGACTTTGCCTGGAGCTTCAATAGGTCTTGCAGAACTTTTCAACCCTGACTGGTCACTTTTGACACACTTTGAAATATGGATGGCGGCATTCGGACAGATTGTATTTTCATTAAGCTTGGGAATGTCAATAGCATTTACATATGCAAGTTATACAAGCGATGATGCTGATTTGATTACAAATACCATCTCAATTGCTCTTGCAAATTCACTTTTTGAAAACTTCGCCGCTTTAGGTGTTTTCTCAATTTTAGGATACATGTCACTTCAGTCAGGAACAGCGGTTGCAGACCTTGTAACTCAGGGAACAGGCCTTGTATTTGTAGTGTATCCTACAGTATTTAATGTGTTGGGTCAGTGGGCTTACGTTTTAGGACCCTTGTTCTTTTTGACAGTTTATCTTGCAGGGCTTACAAGCATATTGTCAACTGTCGAACCCTTGTCATTTTCCATTCAAAACAAGTTTGGCCTTTCAAGGTCCAGGACAATGACAATACTGGTAATTGTTGGTGCAGCACTATCAATGATTTACGCCACCGCCTACGGTGGGGAACTGCTTGGGTTTGTGGATACATTCATCAATCAGATTGCACTGCTTTTCGGTGTGATTTTAGAGTGCATAATATTTGCATGGATATTTAAAGCTGAAAAACTCATTGATTTTCTCAATTCAAGGTCTAAAACAATCAAACTGGGCAAATGGTGGCTGGTAATTGTTAAGTATATCCTTCCGATTTTCATCTCAATCATCTGGATTGGAGGGCTGATTGATGTTATCAATGCAGGAACTATGGATCAGCTGAACTTTACAATCGTTACAGCTTTGATGCTTTTAATTGCAACAGGAATATTCACTATTTTGCCTGCTAAAAATCCTGATTGGGATGATACTGAAGAAAGGGTCTAATCCTTTCTTTTTTTTTAAAAATTAGATTTGCCTATATTGGATACTCTATCGACTAAACTTGGGTCATTTTCTTTTTTTTCAAGATGTATAAAAATAGTTCCGTTGTCATGTTCAGTGATTATCTCATCATATTCATCAAGGTTCAGTGCTGAGTTGTCATATGTATTTGAGACTCCAATCATCAACCCTACGACTGAAAGCAGGAATATCAAAAGAATCACTGTATTTTTCATATCCATAATAATATATATTATAGAAAAGTATTTTTATAACTTTTGTTCATACTATATTAGCGAAAAATTTTTTTTAGAGGTGAAAATATGAAAGGCTTTATACTTGCAATAGTGATACTTGCAGGAATACTTGTCATCGGCGGTGGCGCTGTGGCATATAAATTCATGGAATCCCATGACGGGGACTCTGCAGTGAATAAGGTTATGGATAAAGTAAGTAATAGTGGATCTTCTGATGTTGTAAAAGAGGAAGTAAAAGAAAACGGTCAGGCCGGAAGCGGTTCCTACAGGCAGGTTTCCTACGGCGATGGGGGATTTCGCCAGTATGATTCTAAAACCGGCGAACTGATAGGTTCTTCCTATGATTCTGATCAGGCAAGCTTAAACAAAGGGGATTTCGATTGATTTTAAAGGACTTGCTTGATTATTTCAATATTGAAGATAATCTTCCCGATTATCTTTTAGAACAGCCATTCAATGAGGTCTTTTTGGATGGCGATTTTGAAAAAACAGACGATACATATAAAATAGAGGTTACAACCCGCCAGGATGTCACCCACCAGATGTTCATAAGGCCTGAGGATGAATTTCCCCTGACCATAATGTCAGTATTGCCCAACGGCAATCTGAACGGAATGAAGTTCGGCCAGAACAAGGGTGATGTAACTTATATCAATGAGTTGTAAACCGCTATTTTTTCTTATTTTTTAACTACTTTTATATAATATTTTAATCAAAAATTATAATATAATAATTTAATAATTTTGTTGATATCATGGACAAAAAAGAGTTAATTAACAGTGGAAAAGTGAAAAGCGTATTCACTACCGACGATGAAAATGCGGTCATTATCGAGTTTAGAGACGATATGACTGCTGGTGATGGTGAAAGAAAAGAGGTAATGAACAAGAAAGGTTCATACAATGCAATAATCTCTTCCAAAATCTTCAAGGTCCTTGAGGAAAACGGTGTCAGGACTCAGTTCATTGACTTGCCGGAACCTAATGTGATGCTTGCAAAAAAGCTTGAAATGATTCCGATTGAAGTGATTGTAAGAAACATAGCAACAGGTAGTCTTGTGCGCAAATATCCTATTGCAGACGGAACCAAGCTGGATCCTCCGATAGTGCAAATGGACTTTAAAGATGATGAATATCATGACCCTATGCTTAATGATTCCATTATAAAAGCATTGGGAATAGCTAGCCAGGAAGAAATCGATATCCTAACTGAAAGGGCTTTAAAAATCAATGAAATCTTAACCAAATTCTTCGAAGATGCAGGAATTATTCTGGTTGACTACAAAGTCGAATTCGGTAAGGACAAGGATGGCGAAATCCTTTTGGGCGATGAGATATCTCCTGACGGATGCAGATTATGGGACAGCGAAACCTTGGAAATGCTTGACAAGGAACTGTTTAGAAAAGGTAAGGACAGCGAAGTTATGGATGCTTATGTGGAAGTATACAACAGAATTATTCCCGACGATGAAAAATTTGATTTTTAGGTGATGTGGATGTTATTTGATATTGAAGTTAAAATTTCTCTTAAAAGCGGTATGTTAAACCCTGAAGCAACAACAATCGAAAGATCTCTTGAATTACTCGGTTATGATGTAAACAATGTCAAAACCGTTGAAACCATTAAATTCCAAATGGAAGGCGAAGACAGGGAAGTAATCAGAGAAAATGTCACAGACATGTGTGAAAGACTGCTCTGTAATCCTGTAATTCATGACTATAAGATTAATGTTATTCCACAGAATATGGCTTGTGGCAAATAGGGGGATTCAAATGAAAATTGGAGTAATTAGATTTCCGGGAACAAACTGCGACAGGGATGTTGCAAAAGCTATCGAATTGGCCGGCCTCACTCCCGAGTATGTTTGGTGGAGTGAAGAAAAGCTGACTGATTTTGACGGCATTGTCATTCCTGGCGGATTTTCATATGGTGATTACTTGAGGGCTGGTGCAATGGCTTCAATTACACCGGTAATTGATGGAATCAAAGAATTGGTTAAAGAGGAAAAGCCGGTTTTGGGAATTTGTAACGGAGCTCAGATTTTAGGCGAAATAGGTCTTGTTCCAGGTATTTTCATAACAAATGAATATCCGAAATTCAACTGTGAATGGGTGGACTTGAAAGTCGCTACCTCCAGAACACCTTTTACAAAAGCATTCAAAACCAATCAGACAATATCCCTTCCTATTGCTCATGCTGAAGGAAGATTTTATACAGAAGACATTGACCTTTTAAAAGACCAGGACCAAATCGTATTGCAGTTTGAAGGAAAAAACCCTAACGGATCAATGGAAGCCATTACAAGTGTATGTGATGAATCCGGTCTGGTCTGTGCTATGATGCCTCACCCTGAAAGGGCTTGCGAAGAACTCTTCGGTTCTGATGATGGTTTGAACTTCTTTAAGGGATTTTTATAAAGTGATATAATGGTAGTTTATTTAATTGGTGCAGGTCCTGGAGATGCTGATTTAATAACTCTTAAAGCAGTGAAAGCATTGAATAAGGCTGATGTTGTTTTATACGATTATCTGGCCAATGAAGAAATATTGGCACACGCTCCTGAAGATGCAGAAAAAATATATGTCGGCAAAAAAGCAGGGGAGCATTATAAAACACAGGACCAAATCAACGAACTGATTATTGAGCAGGCTCAAAATCATGAAAATGTAGTTCGCCTTAAAGGGGGAGACCCTTTTGTGTTTGGTCGTGGCGGAGAAGAAATATTGGCTTTAATGGAACATGATATCAAATTTGAAGTAATTCCTGGTGTAACTTCAGCAATTGGAGCGCCAACTTCTTTAGGACTACCGGTAACTCACCGTGCAGTAGCTACTTCAGTTACTATTGTTACAGGACATGAAGACCCAACAAAGCCTGAAAGCCAGGTTCATTGGGATTATACTGCCGATACCCTAATTATATTGATGGGGATTGGAAATATAAAAGAGAATACTTCTGAAATAATGAAGTATCGTTCACCCGAAACTCCGGTTTGTGTGGTTGAAAGCGGAACTCTTCCAGATGAGAATGTCGTATTTGGAACATTGGGTGATATTTCAGATAAAAAGATTAACACTCCAGCTATTTTAATAATAGGGGATGTTGTAAATCTTTACAAGGATATTTACGATTATCAAAGGTGATTAGATGTGTGGAATTGTAGGTTGTATATTAAAAGAGGAGGATGATGTAGCGCCGATTCTTTTTGATTGTATCTCCAAATTGGAATATAGGGGATATGATTCAATAGGTCTGGCTACCTTTGCAGATGATGCTTTACATATTAAAAAAGACAAGGGAAAGATTGATGAAGTCGATAAAAAATTGGACCTGAAAGACATGCCGGGCAATTTCGGTATTGCTCATGTTCGTTGGGCGACTCATGGAGACCCTTCAAAATTGAATTCACACCCTCATATTGATGAGGATAATACAATAGCTGTTGTTCACAACGGTATCATTGAAAATTATTTGGAAATTAAGGAAAAACTGACTCTTGAAGGACATGTGTTCAAATCAGATACTGACACTGAAGTCATTCCTCATCTCATTCAAAAGTTTATGGGTGAAAAGTTTGATTTGGAGCATGCTGTGAGAAAAACAATCGATGTCATTGAAGGAGCATATGCAATTGCTGCTATAAGCAAGAGTGAACCCGATAAAATCGTTGCAACACGTAAGGATTCACCATTGATTGTTGGTATCGGTGAGGCAGGCTATTATCTCGCATCCGATTCTCCGGCTATCCTGAAATATGCAAGGGATATAATATATCCTGAAAAAGGCGAAATAGTTATTTTGGATAAGGATGGGGTTGTTGTACATGATGAGTTCGATAATGTGGTCAACAAGGAAATCGATACAATTAACTGGACACCTGAAATGGCCGAAAAGGAAGGCTATGATCATTTCATGATTAAGGAAATCAATGAACAGGCAACAGCAGTCAGAAATACTCTTACACAAAAGGATAATATTCAGGAAATCATTGATGATGTTGGTGATATTCAAAGGATATGCTTCGTGGCATGCGGAACATCATACCATGCGTCTTTGACTGGAAAATATCTGATAGAATCACTTGCAGGTGTTCCAACTGATGTTATTCTTGCTTCCGAGTTCAAGTATTCTGCAAATACATTGAATGATCAGACATTGGTAATATTTATTTCCCAATCCGGTGAAACTGCAGATTCCCTTAAGGCATTGGATGTTGCCAATCAGACCTCTAAAACATTGGGTATTGTGAATGTTGCAGGTTCATCCATTACAAGAAGGGCTCAATATGTAATTCAAACTCAGGCAGGTCCTGAAATTGGAGTTGCAGCAACAAAAACTTATGTGGCTCAACTTACTTCAATCTATTTGTTTGCCGCTTTGCTTTCTAAAAACATTGAACTTCTAAAAGAAATTGAAAAGGTTCCCGACTTCATAGATGAGACACTTGATGACATTGAGTTTATCGAGGAAATTTCCAAAAGATACAATTATGCCCGTGATTTCTTCTATCTTGGAAGAGGCTATTCTTATCCGACAGCTTTGGAAGGAGCATTGAAACTTAAGGAAATTACTTATATTCATGGTGAAGGTTATGCTGCAGGAGAACTAAAGCATGGTCCTTTAGCTTTGATTGATGAAGGAATACCTGTTGTGGTGGTTATACCTCCTGGAGACAACTACAGAAAAACCATGAGCAATCTGGAGGAAGTCAAGTCACGTGGAGCTAATGTACTTGCCATTGGTGCTGGCAATGATGAATCACTTAAGGCCAAGGCGGATACGGTTATTCCAATCAATGCTGATGTCAAGGAGATTATTGCGCCTCTGGTTTATATCGTGCCATTGCAGTTGATTGCATATTACATTACAGTTGAAAAGGGTCATGACCCGGACAAACCGAAAAATTTGGCAAAATGTGTGACTGTAGAATAAGGTTTTTTCAAAATCTTATCTATTCCTTATTTTTTTCATTTAATTTTAATTTCAAGGAATTTAATCACTTATTTGTAATAATTCAATAAGTTAATTCTTTTCTTTTATATTTTAAAGTTATATATTTATTAGTTTTCTGGTTTAAGGATTACAATTTTTTATTACTTTTATTTAATAAAATTGATATAACTTTATTGGTTTTTAATTAAATTTTGTCTTTTGATAGTATTTTTACTTATTTTAATATTTTTATTTCATTTATAAGAATATTTGTGCTTATTTTTTATAAATTAAGCTTTTTTATGCTTTTTTTCATAAACAAAAGCTTTTTATAAGAAAAGTGACTTATGATTATGTACGAACAAAATGTTAGATGGAGTTAACGTTATGTTTAATAATAAAATTAAAATATTTTTGATAACTCTTGTTTTCATGTTGTCAATTTCTGCAGTTGCTGCTGTGGAGTCAAATACTACTGATGATGTGATTGCAGGGGAAGTCGATGAAGAACCTCCTTCGGGTGCTGTTCAGGATGTTTCCAATAATAATACTATTGGAGTAACTAATGACAATCTTGAAAAGGCCGCTGGAGATTATGAGTTAAGTGGTAACGATTTGAAGATGTATTACAAGAACGGATCTTCATATGACGTTACTTTGCTAAAAAATTCAAAACCTGTTAAAAACGCATCATTATCAATAGTTCTTAATGGTGTTACTTATAATAAGGTCACTAATAATTTAGGTAAAGTGTCCCTTCCAATTAATTTGAAAGTTGGAAAATATGTTGTTTCTACCACTTACGATCAAATCAATATTAAAAATAATATTAAAGTGTTGCCAGTAATCGTTTCTGGCAAGGATGTTACTACAACATATAAAAGTACTGCTAAATACTCTCCTAAGTTTTTAGACGGTAAAGGCAATCCATTGGCCAATAAAAATGTTAAATTCAAGGTAAATGGCAAAACCTATACCAAAAAAACAAATGCTAAGGGTGTTGCATCATTCAGTATTTCTGATTTGAAAGTCGGTACTTTCACTATTTATGCGATTCATCCTAACGGATATTCAATATCAAATAAGATTGTTGTAAAACATTCTGTTGTTGCATCAAACCTTGTAAAACATTATGCAAGTTCTAAAAAATTCTCAGCAACTTTCTACGGTAAGGATGGAAAGCCATTGGCAAACAAATATATCAAGTTTTACCGTAAAGGAGAATATTTCAATGTTAAAACAAATTCAAAAGGTGTTGCATCAATTACGGTTATTTCCACACCACAAATATTTAAAATGGTTTCAATAAACCCTGAAACCGGTCAAAAAGTGGGTAGGAATGTAACAATTTTGTCAACTTTATCTGCTAGCAAAGTTTCAACATTTTCAGATAAAACCACTGCATTTAAAGTTAAACTTTATAAAAATGAGAAATTAGTCAAAAACGCTAAAGTATATGTTTATGTCAATGGAGTCAAAAAAACCGGTAAAACTGATGCGAATGGAGTCGCTAGTGTTAATTTCAAGTTAAATAAGGGAACTTACAAATTCACATCCGTGGACCCTTACACTGGTCATTCTATCAAAACCGCAGTAAATGTAAAATTGGCTTCCATATTGGCTTATACCAAAAATACTTATGAGAACTCAGAAACAACTTATACTGCCACCCTTTTAAATCAGGACGGTAGCCTTGCAAAAAACACAAAAATGCAAATGACACTTGCTGGTAAAACACACACTGTTAAAACCAATGTCAAAGGTGTTGCAAGCTTAACATTCTCATTAAAAGAGGGTAAATACAAAATAACCTGTAAGGATTTAAGTACAGGATACACTAAAACCTGTAATGTCAATGTAAACGGTCCTATTAAAGGTATTAAATTTGATGAGAACGGTGTTTCCGAAGACGGATCTATGCTTTTGGTGGTTGGTAGACCATCTGCTGTTGGTGAAGAATCCAAATACGGTTATACTTTCTATAAAACCTTGTTTGAAAGGACTTGTCCATACTGTGGCAGCCATAATCTTTACTGGAGCATTTTCTGGGCAGGCAATGAATATGGTGATGGGGGAATTTTCCCTGGAACCGGAAGATATGAAACCGGTAGTGCAGAAGGAAATATTTTCTGTGATGATTGTGACTGTGACTTCTCAATATTCGGTCATGAGCATGTTTGGAGTAATCCAATGTACTTAAAAGTTATTGATGGCCCTCATAAGTCCTCAAAAGAAGAAGCATATGCTTTAAAAAGTGGAAATTATGTTTTGACATAATTTCCTGATTTAACTTTTTTTAATTTTTCTTTCATATCTAGAATTCTATTTCTTGAATTGTTTTTTTCGTCTTGTTTTTTTGAATAGCTGTTTTCACATTCAACGATGTAAAATGCTTCATCGGAAGTTGTTGACGGTATGTTCATTTTCGCCAGATTGCGTTCCACACGTCTTTTTAGCTTTTCGTCATCCATTTCGCATGCTAGAAATATTGGTGTTTTAACTGCTGATGAAATTTTTGTGTTGTGGCGTGCTTCGTGTCTTTCCTCTGTTCTTTTTTCCAGTATGTAATCTCCGCTGTTGTTTAGGTTAGGATCTCTAAATGGAATTCCGACATCGGACAGTGCAATTCTTATTTCATCATTTTTCGGAAGTGCAGTATCGAGCATCAGTGGATTTGGACTTGCCAGTGTTCCTCCCTGTTTTCTTCCAAATATCGGACCTTGGCCTATGTAAAAGTCGGATTCGATAAATGCGTCTCTGACAGGTGCTGAGGAAGTATAGGTTGCCACAATCCCGTCATCTTTTATGACTCGTCTGAATTGTCTGAAAAATTCGAGTGAAAATAATTCCGGAGCCATATTCTGTGAAAAAGGATCCAGAAATATTGCATCGTAGGTGTCATCTTCAAGTTTTTGGACGGTTTGTCTTGCATCTTCAATGTAGACGCTGATGTCAATATTTTCGGGAATTTCAGCAGTCTCCAGGCTCAATGTTGCATAATCCTGTTTTATGAGTTCATCTTCAATTGCCTTTTTGGTAATGTCGTGTGCCTTGATTGGTGAAGGAACCAAAAGGCCGCATGCAAGTGTTGCATGGGATATTTCCACCATGTCTATTGAAAGTTTTGAGTCTGTTTCATGTTTTAAAAAGTCATCTATTGCTGCTGATGAATTGTAGCCGAGTCCGGCACAGATGTCCAGAATCGCAATGTCCTCATCATAGCTGAACTTCATCGGTTTGATAAATTTTTCAAATGACTCACTTATTGCTCCGGTAGATGTATGTAATGTTTCAATTTTATGATTTATTTCCTTTGAGTTAATAGAATAGGATCCATCATCTGTTAAAACAAAATAATCTTTGTAAGTATTAAAAAAATTAACCCTTCCTTCATTATTTCGACTACTTTTTTCCAAATCAAAACATGAATTTACTAAATCGAAAATATCATCATTTATTATTCTGGCATTGTCTTCATAACTCATTTTATCAATAGAAAATTTTGTTTTTTTTAATATTTATCTTTGAAGTTGGAATTGATTAAAATTTGATTTTGATAATATTTTCATGT
>NZ_JAXJXF010000163.1:0-6035 GCF_036307625.1 Methanobrevibacter sp. | reverse complement strand
TTTTTCCAAAAAATATGATTTTTCCAAAAACCTTCCCAAAATACACAACCTTTATAAACACCAATAAACATAATTATTCTTAATATTCATATTAACCTAAGGTTATCTTAACTATGGTTTTTGTTTTAATTTGCGCAAATCATTTTAATTCAATTTTGAATATTATATCCTATTTTCATGATTATGAGGAGGATATTTTGAGTAGAGGAAAAAGACCAAAGTGGATGATTGAAATAGCGATTGAAAGGATGAATATTCTTTTTGAACGTGCCGAGATGGAATTCATCACCCATCCAGAGCGCAGTGATCGCTATGTCGAGCTTGCTTTAAAGCTGTCCACAAAATACAATACCAAAATCCCTGAAAGATGGAAAAGAAGGTATTGTAGGAAATGCAAGAAATTCCTTTACCCTGGTCATAATTGCACCGTCCGGCTAATTAACTCAGAAGTTAATATTTTTTGTGGTGAATGTGGCCATGTTATGAAAATTCCTTATCGAAAGGAAAAGAAACTTAAAAGGAGAGCTAAATATGAGTCAATCAAAAAAAGAAATGATGAATAGAGCTCTTTCCGCGATGACAATTAATATTGGTAAAGCTGGTGTTAATGATAATGTTATTGAAGAAATCAAACGCCAACTGAAAGCTAATGAAATTGTTAAACTTAAATTTGCAAAAAATATCGCTAGAGATAAAGATGATTACATCGACGAAATTGTCACTAAAACCAGAGCTCAGCTCATTGACGTTAGAGGACATGTTGCTGTAATCTATAAGAAAAAGCCTTAAACATTATAAATTTAGAGTTACAGGCCCTATTTTTTTAGGTCTTAAATTTACAGTGGATTAAGCTACAATTATTTAATAAAATATTGGAGAATTAATATGACTACTGTATTTGATGTACCTGCAGATTTATTAATTGAAAAAGTCGCAGAAGAATTTAAAAATAATGATAAAATCAATTCCCCTGCATGGTCCAATTTTGTTAAAACTGGTGTTCACAAAGAAAGAAAACCAGAAAACGGAGATTGGTGGTATGTAAGAACTGCTTCTATCATCAGAAGAGTTTACATTGATGGTCCTGTAGGAGTTATGAGTTTAAGAACTTTCTACGGTGGTAAAAAAGACCGTGGCGTACGTCCTGAAGTATTTAAAAAAGGAAGTGGATCTATTGTTAGAAACGCACTTCACCAATTAGAAGACGCAGGATATGTGGAAAAAGTTGAAGGTGGAAGAGTTGTCTCCCCAGCAGGAAGATCATTCTTAGATAAAATTTCTGCTGAAATCATTAAAGATATTCCTGAACTTGAAAAATACTAATTATAATTCGGAGAGTTTGATATGAGCGATTTAGATGAAATTCGTCAAAAAAGAATGGCTGAATTACAAGCTCAACAGGCTGCTATGCAAAATCAGCAAATGCAGCAACAACAAGCTGCTGCTCAAGCACAACAGCAAGAAGCACAAAGACAACAGTTCGAGGCTCAGAAAAAACAGATTTTAGGTCAAATCATGACCCCTGAAGCTCGTACTAGATTAGGAAATCTTAAATTAACCAAACCTGAACTTGTTGAACAAATTGAACTTCAATTGATTCAATCAGCTCAATCCGGTAGTTTAAGAGGTAAAGTCACTGACGACCAGTTAAAAGTTTTGCTTAGACAAATTGCTGGTCAAAAAAGAGAAATTAAAATTACAAGGAAATAATATCGATGAAAGCTGGTGTATTATATAGTGGTGGTAAGGATTCATCCTTCATGGCTGTCATGCTTAAGAGATTAGGTCTTGAAGTAGAATTGTGCACTGCTAACTTTGGTGTTTACAAATCATACATTCCAGCATCCAAATCAGCAAAATCCTTAGGTTTCAATCATAGGGTTTTAGATTTAGACATAGAACTGCTTGATAAAACCTGCGATATGATAATGGATGACGGATTTCCAAATGACGGAATCAAGTACATTCATGAAAACGTCATAGAGAATGTTGCTGAAGAATATGATATTATTGCTGATGGGACAAGACGTGATGACAGGACTCCCAAACTCAATGTCAATCAGATAAGAAGTCTTGAAGACAGGAAAAACGTCCAATATATCAATTTGGACAGTTTCGGTCACAAATCCGTTAAGCTGATTACCTCTAATCTGTTTGAAATTTCTCATGAAAAGTCAAACAAGGACAACAGTTCTGATTATGAGGTCGAAATAAGGACTCTGATTGATGAAAAGGGAGGAAATTCATTGGACATATTCCCTGAACATTATCAAACTCGCGTTATTGGATATAAATAATAATTATTATTACAGGTGAGAAAATGAGTAGAAATAAACCATTAGCTAAAAAATTAAGAATGGCAAAAGCAAACAAACAAAATAGGAGAATTCCAATCTGGGCTTATGCTAAAACTAACCGTAAACTTAGATACAGACCAAAACCTAGACATTGGAGAAGAAACAGTCTTAAATTATAATGAGGGGTTATTATGGAAAGAGTTTACACAATTCCACTTAGAAATGTGAAAAATGTTAAAAGGACTATCAGAGCTCCTAGAGCTATCAGAGAAGTTAAAAACTTTTTAACCAAACACATGAAAGCTAAAGATGTTAAAATTGATGAATCTATCAATCATGCTATTTGGGAAAGAGGTATTCAAAAAATACCTTCTAAAATTACTGTAAAAGCAGTCAAAGATGATGATGGTATTGTACAAGCTACTTTAGCAGAATAGCTATAGTACCTTTTACCATGCTATTGAGTGATGTGAGGTGACAATATGTTAAAAAGAGTAGATATTGTAGGCAATCCGAACTTAGGTGTTTTTATTTTAACAACTGACGATATGGCTATCGTTCCTTATACACTTTTGGACGAAAAAGCGGATATTATTAAGGAAACATTGGATGTTGATGTTGTTAAATCTTCTATTTCAGGTAGCAGTCTCATTGGATCTTTAGCTGTAGCTAATTCAAATGGTATCGTTGTTTCCCCACATGTTTTAGATAGAGAAATTGAACAATTTGAAAAGCTTGGTTTAAAAGTAGCTACTCTTCCTGGTCAATACACTGCTGTCGGTAACATTATTGCAGCAAATGACAATGGTGCTATCGTAAGCCCATTTTTAGAGGAAGAAGCTATTGAAGTAATTGAAGAAACTTTGGATGTTGATGCAAAATCATCCTCCATTGTCGGAAGCGACATTATAGGTTCTTTAATCACTGTTACTAACAAAGGATTTTTAATGAGTAATCAAGCTGTAAATAGTGAAATTAATTTCGCTCAAGAAGTATTTGGTGTAGAAGGCGATATTGGTACTGTTGGCAAAGGAATTCCTTTAGTTGGAGCATGCGTTATTTCCAATTCAAATGGTGCAATTGTTGCTAAAGACAGTACTGGTCCTGAAATGGCTAGAGTTGAAGAAGCGTTAGGCTTTTTAGATGATGATTTTTAATTAATATATCATGAGGGATTTAATATGATAACTAAAATTTACAGAGTTAAAGGTACTTTTGTAATGGGTGATGAATATCATAAGTTTACTAAAGAATACAAAGCTACTTGTGAAGAAGATGTAGAAAACAAAATCTACGCTCGTTTCGGAAGTAAACATGGTATCAACAGGAATCAAATTTCTATTAAAGAAATTAAAGAAATTGCTCCTGAAGATGTTTTAGACCCAATCGTAAAAGAAATTTTATAAATGCGCTAAGGTGTTATTATGGAAGATCAGCAAAGATTAAACAATCTTCTTAATGAAATCAATGCATACAGGCAACAAGCTGAATTAATTCAACAGCAAATTGATTTGATTCAAACTTCCATTGCTGAAGTTGATGCATTATCCAACACTTTAGATGACCTCGAAGGAAAAGATTCTGTTGAAGCTTTCGTTCCTGTAGGTGCTGGTTCTTTCATTAAAGGGGAACTTAAAAGTACTGATGAAATTATTGTAAGTATTGGTTCAGGATTTGCCGTTAAAAAAGATGCAGATGGCGCTCGTGAAATACTTGCCGGACAGAAAGAAGATTTAAAAGATAGCTTAGACAAGATGTTGGCTAACTTACAACAATGCACTGATATTGTTGGAAATCTTCAGGCTCAGGCTGAGCAATTGGCCGCTGCCGCTCAAGGCAACATGACCCAATGAGCATAATGCTCTTACAATTTTTTTCTTTTTTTCTATTTTTTTTAAATTTAATTTTTCACAAATGTCTCATTTTCCTAAAATTTTTATTGTCTTTTATTCAATGAAAGCTTTTTCTTTAGTTGACTTAATATTAATAACTTCATAAAGTAAATATTATGTTCAACAAAAAAATTATGGTAATGTCTATCATCATTGCATGTTTGCTTGCTGTTTCTGCAGTTAGTGCATCAGATAGTATGGATAACCAGGTTTCAACTGTTAATGAATCTGTTAGCAGTCAGGAACCCGTTGCAATTGATGACGGTCAAAAAGAAAATACGTTAACAATGGATGATGAATATATACATGCCAATTTGGAAATGATAGATTCCCCTAAGGATTCGGGCAGTGATCAAGTCACTTTCAAATTATCCGACATGGCAGACAATTCTCCTTTGCCGAATGTTGATTTGTGTGTCTTAGCTTTTATTCCTCCAGAGGAATCTGCGGCCTCACAAGATGATGTGCTGGGAGTAGATGTGAATTCAAAACCATTGGCATTCATGGCAGATGTATACGACTCCGCCAAAATAACAACAAATTCAAAGGGTATTGCGGTATACACAATTCCTGACATATTCGACAAGGAATTTAAGATGATTGTTGGATTTTACGATGACGGATGGCCTTCTAGTGGCACTGAAGTCAAAATCGCTGGGGTTACAAAATATCTGTCTACAGATTTAATAGAAACCAATATGACCTCGCCTATTATTAAAGCTTCTTTAAAACTCTCAAAAGAGGGTTCATATTACAATAATGTTGTTTTAAAGGCTTCACTTATCGCAACAAATAATAAGGCGATATCTAATGAAACTATTCAGATTACATTTTCAAACGGTAAAAAAGTTAAGGTGACTACCAATTCCAAGGGTATAGCCACTTATAAGGTTCCATTTGGTGTGGGAACTTATTCAGCTACTGCCAATGTTGTTTCAAAGAAAGTTACTTCAAATTCCACAAGACTAAACAATATTGTAATTTCCAAGGCTCCGGTAACCATCAGCCCGTCCAAGCTTGCAACTACATATGCATCCGGCAAATATTTCCAGGTAAAGGTAATTAATTCAAAAACCAAACAGACAGTTCCAAATGTCAAATTGGCTTTAAAGGTATATACTGGAAAAAAATATAAAACCGTGACTGTAACCACAGATTCCAAGGGAGTTGCAAAATATAAGGCTTCTTCTTTGGCTATTGGTACACATAAGGTTGTTGTAAGTGTTAAAGATACCAAAAACTGTGCAGGTTCATCAAAAACCAGTTCAATCAAAATCTCCAAATCAGGAGTTTCCATATCTGCCCCTGAACAGCTCACTGTTTTCAAGAAAGGCCCTTCATTCAAAGTAAAGGTTCTAAATAAGGTATCTGGAAAGGCAGTTGCTGGAATCGTTGTGACAGTTAAGATTGCTGTAGGCAAGAATTATAAAACAATGACTGCCAAAACAAACAGCAAAGGAGTGGCTGCCTTTTCAACTAAAGGGCTTTCCAAAGGCAAACATGACATCAAAATTTCCACAAAAGCCAACGGCAAATATCGTGCTGGAAGTGAAAAAAGTTCCGTTAGGGTTTTAGCTTCAAAAATCACAACATACTTCATAATAAATCAGGGAATTCGTTTTATTCTCCCAAGTGGGCTAGTACTAACTACTGCTAATGTGATTTTGAGAGGCACTGACGGAAAAAATCTAATCAAGCCGATTAAAGTCTATTCTCCAAGTCACGGTACAACAACTGAAAAATCAGGTTCGGGAGTTCCTATTACATTGACTTATTCTCAAACATTCACTTTCAGTTTCGCTGGAGATGGAATCTACAAGCCTGCGTCAGCTACACATTATATGAC
>NZ_JAXJXF010000162.1:0-1947 GCF_036307625.1 Methanobrevibacter sp. | reverse complement strand
AGAATAGCTATTTAATAGCTATTTCAAAATTTTTTCAACATCGATTAATTTTACAACATGTTTTCTTAAACCGGTTGCGATTATTCCCATTATCAGTCCGAATATTGTGAATATTACTGCGGAATATCCGAATAGCATTTCATAACTGAAAGCGAATCCGCTGGAAAGCTCCACAATGTAATTGGCTAATAATCCCAATACAAGTCCGGTAATGATTCCCAATAATCCGCCATTTATTATATCTTTAAATGATCCGAATATTCCTATGCTTATAACCAGGCTTATTATGAATCCGAGTGGATAATAATCTCCAGGAATTCTTCCGAATATGTAACAGAAGATTAATGAAATAAATACTGAGAGTATGATGGAAATTATGGAACATAATATTAAGTTTTTGAAGTTTATTGTATTTCTTATTCCGCTCATTGATTGCTTGTCTATGTTTACGGATTTTCCACACTCTGGACAGAAATCGGTTTCATCGTCAATTTCAGTATTGCAGAATGCACAATATTTTTTTTCACTATCATCGGTATTTGATGTAGTTTCTTTGATTTCTTCTTTTGGCTCTTCTTTTTTGTCTTCTTTGTCTTTTTTATCGGTTTCCTCTTCTTGTGAGGTTTCGTCTTTATCTTCACCGTCTTTATCAGTTTCCTCTTTTTTTGAAGCTTCGTCTTCTATTTCTTCTGTTTTCTCTTTATTGTCTTTTTCATCGTTTTCATCTTCTTGTGAAGTTTCCTTTTTGTCTTCTGTTTCTTCTTTTGAAGCTTCATCTTCGTTGTCTTTATTCTTTTCTTCACCTGAATCATCAAGTTTTGTACCGCAGTTTGGACAAAATGCACTTGATTCATCAAGTTTTTGATTGCACTCTGGACAAATTATCTCTTTTTCAATTTTAGTACCACATTTGGCACAATATGGATTGTCATGAGCTTCATTTCCACATTTTGGACACTTAACCATATTTCATAACACCCTTTGCATGTTTTTTGTTAATGTTTTATATATTTTTTATAGTATTTATATCATAAAATACATAAATTATATACACAATATAATTTAGGTGAAAGTTAAATGAAAATTGATACTCATGTGTTATTTCTTATTGCAATCGTTGGTATCATTTCTGCAGGTTTGGTTGGTGCAAATGTTTTAAGCAGTGATCAGTCAATGAAACAGGAAGTATTTGATGGTATTAAGATTTCAGTACCTTCAGATTCTGATTTCGTTAAAACTGCTGATGGGGTGTATAAGGATAGTAAATATGGTATCACTATTCATACATTCAAAAACAATGAATCAATGATTAATTATTTAAAGAATACTAAAAATTCAAAAGTTGTACCTGTTGAAAATCAACCTCCACAATCAGTCGCTTTTAAAAAAGGTGACACAATAAACATATTGGTAACAAACGGTCAGGAAGGAGTTTCCGTCAGTTCTAAAGATGGTGGACTCACTACTAAAATAGCAAACAATGTTGTATTTAGTGATAATCACAAATCCCAAAAACCGGTTCCTGTTTTAAGTGTTGCTCCTCCAGTAATGGAAGAAGAAAAGGATTTCAATTTAATAATGCTTCTTATTGCTGATGTGAATACTAATATTTTCAATTTAAATGTTTTACAAGCTAATATTCCATCTGTAGTTCAGAATTTTAATGAGGCCCATGTAAATAATATTGGAATTGTTAGTATTTTTAATAATCAAGATGATGGTTATTCAAATATTACAAATTCAGGTGATCATTCCAATGTTGATGATGTGATAATTAACCAAACTGGCAATGTATCTTCCGCCGCTGGCGGTAAAAATACTACTTCATCCGGCGATAATTTGGCTAACGAAGTATCTACAAAATTGTTGAATAGTAGTTCTTCTTCTAACAATGCTCCAAGTTCATCTCCAAGTAGCCCTGCTAGTTCAAGTCCTTCATCTTCAGTT
>NZ_JAXJXF010000161.1:0-4581 GCF_036307625.1 Methanobrevibacter sp. | reverse complement strand
TTGTCTTGAATGTCTTGGACTTGGCAGCTATCTTAGGAGTTGCCTTTTTGACAGTGACCTTGACGTTTTTGGATGACTTTTCATACTTGTTGTTGCCATTGAATGCTATTTTTGCAGTGTATGAATTAGGAGCTAATCCTTTGGTTGAGACTTTGACCTGACCTTTCTTGTCGGTAGTGTATGTATTAGTGCCTTTAAGGTTAACGGCTATAGTGACACCGCTGATTGGATTTCCATTGGCATCCTTCAAAGTGATGACGAGGTTTTTGTCAACATTATAAACTGTTGTGACTGCAGAAGATGCGATTTCAGTAGGAATCTTTTTCACAGTCACATTAATGGTTTTGCTTTCAGCAGCTGCAAATCTGTCAGTACCGTTGAATGAAACAGTAATGACAGCACTACCTTCACCGACAGCAACAAATGAATCATTTACAATCTTAACAACAGATTCATTGCTGGATGTGTAAGTTAAGGTATATTCATCAGTGATATTGTTTCCGTCTTCATTTTTAAGCACAGCGAGATTACCACAATCATCATCCACATATACTGTATAAGCTTCTTCAGATGCTTTAATTGAGGTAGGTATTTTAGAGTTTTCTATTGTAATGGTGTAGTATGCATTTTCGTATCTACCGGTTACAGTTCCGTTTCCTTCTTGTGAAGGTGTGTATACAATCTCTTCATTTATTAATGCTTCAGATGTATTCACCAATCCAAGTGTTGAATACAAATCTAAAAAGACAGATAATGATTTATCATAATCCTTGACGGTTTTTGTATTGTTATCGTATGAATAAAATTTAAATTTAATTGTTGATGTTTGGTTTAAATTAATTGCAGCAGGACTTGCTGTTGCATTCAGGAACAGCCAATTATCCAGATTATCATTCACATCAGGATCCACATCATAATTTGTAGCATTATTTCCAAACCAGTTATCAGTAAGTTGAATATTTCCGTTTTTGACATTTATTTGACTTGCATTATTGTTCAGGAATATGGAATCTTGAATTATATTGTCAGAAGTAGCATTATTAACATAAATAAGATAATATTGTGCAGTGTTATTTAAAAATAGGTTGTTTTCAAATGTATTTGATGATGTTACACCGGAAAGGGTGATTACACCAGTAATTTTTGCACTGTTTTCTACAAATTGTGTATTGTTGAATACGCTATTTTCCATTCCCTTATCAAAGTTTACTGCCCCACTTCTGCTTTTAGGAGCGCTGTTTTTATAAAAGACGACCTCATTAAATGTTGTATTTTTTACTGCCTTATAGAAATTGACAGCACCACCATCAACGTTTTTAGCAGTGTTATTCATAAATAGAATATTTTCAAAGACATTTGATGTAGACACACCGGTTACATACAATGCTCCACCATTCCTATTGGCAGTATTGTTGGCAAATAAAACATTATTAAAGGTATTGTCTTGTGTAGTAAATTGATAATTTAATGCACCGAATCTTATAGCTCCTCCGTCACGCCCCTGGGCAGTATTATATATAAATAATACATTTTCAAAGGTATTTGACTTGGTGTCTTTTGTAACGAACAATGCACCACCATTTTGGGCTGCAGTATTATTGGCAAACAAAACATTTTTAAATGTAGTGTTGGTCAAATCAGAGTGCTTGCGTGGACCAATGTTTATTGCTCCCCCATCATCTTCTAAAGCAGTGTTATTTAAAAATAGGGTGTTTTCAAAGGTGAGTGATGAAATGGTTCCGGTAATTCCTAGTGCACCACCAGTCTTAGCAGCATTATCAAAAAAGAAGGAACTGTTAAATACGGAATTTGTTATTCCAGCATCGATATTTATTGCTCCACCCACATTTTTTTCAGCGCGATTATTAATGAATGAAACATAATTGAATGTTGCACCGTCCACCTTTCCATGAAAATTGATGGCACCGGCATCTGTTGTAGAGACAGTATTGTTTTCAAAGGCTACATGTTCAAAGGTATCTGATGTGGATGTCTCTTTAATATATAAAGCTCCACCGTTACTCTTGGCTAAGTTATTTATGAAATCCACGTTTGTGAATGTATTTGATAAAGATTTGGCACCTATGTATAATGCTCCTCCGTTTTTCTTATCAGTGTTGTTTTCAAATGTTATATTTTCAAATGTATTGTTTGTGGATGAGTACCTGAAACGGATTGCACCCCCATTGTCTGCAGCAGTATTGTTAATGAAATTCAAGTTGGTAAAACTACTGTTGGATAAATCATACCATACGTTAATTGCTCCACCGCATCCATCAGTATTTCCGTTTTTAAAGGTGATATTATTTAAAATCACATCACTTTTTGCCTTAAGCTCAAAAATCCTAATTTTACCTGATGCATCAATATAATGCCCATTACCGTTAATGGTTATCGGTTTATTAATGGTTATCCCATAACCTGTAAAATTTGAATCCCATTGATAGTCCCTAGTCAGGTTTAAAGACCCGTTTCCGACATTATCAATCTCCTTTTGCAGTTCTGAAAAGGTACCAATTCCATCAGCACCAATTATTTCACAATTATCTGCTTGTGTCAATGTAATGTTCTCTTCATTTGTCTTCAAATTATCTGCAGCCATTTCATTTCTTGCAGATAATTCAATTTGGCCTGTATCCTCACCGGCCACTATCGTATCGTTCACATCACTTGCGCTTGCTGTTGCTATTGCAAATAGAAAAATAGCCATCGCAAGTATGATTATGCTTTTTTTGTATTTCATTGAATTCGTTCTCCAAGTATTACTATTAAAAATTTTTAAAGAATTATGCTATTTTAAACAAGTCACAATTAATGTGATTTTCCCGTTTAAAATATTCAATCTTTGCTCATAATTCTATAAACTGAGATTAATAAATTTATCCATTATCTTTAAAAACAGATTAAACGCAATTAAATAGGGCAATGATTTGTTTTTCGATTAAAAAATTAGCTATGACTGCAAAAATACTTTGACCCTGTCAAAGTAGTTCAAAAATCAAATAAAGTTCTTTGTTTGGGTTCAATATACCTTATTACTTTTGTCTCAATTAGATTGTCATTTTCTTTAAGGTGTCCAAGCAATAACGGAGATTTCTCATCATGCATCTTTATAACCTTTTTGGGAATGTCCGGTTTTCTGTTGGCGTAGCAATATTTGCATTCACTTAAACAGGAATTATAGGCACCAATGTCCCTTGATGGAAGGCAGTGGCAGTTTTTCCTAATTCCGGTTCCTTTAACATTTTTATAAACTACATTGTGTGCCTGTTCTAAAATTTCACTAGTTGTGCAACCTGCAGCATGAATGTTGTATTTCTCATAGCTTTCGTTTGTTGCACATGTTTGAGTGTAGAGATTATATTTTTTTGATATCTCCCCAATTCCTTCCAATAGCGTTTCCCTATCCTCAACAGTGAATGGAATTATCTCAGGCATATTATCTTCCACTTTCTTATACATATCCACAAAGCTGAAGATGCATCTGTAAACTAATGGTGAAATCTTTTCAGCCATATATTCAAAGGTTTCCAAATGTTTTTCAACAGTGTATTTTTCAGTTAGAAGAATTGGGTCATATCTCCAGAGAATTTTATTTCTGCCAACAATATCCGATAATTTTTCCAGCGTATTAATAGATTGGTCTATTGAAGGAACTTTAGGCTCTATGTCCTTGCCGTATCCAGTAATTGTATAATTACATAATATACGATACTTTTTATCTATATTGCCAATGTGCTTTAATATAGGCTGGTAATTTTTGGAGCAGAACAGTAAGCAGTCTACATCTTCAGGTTTGAGACTTAACTTGTAAACCTGTTCTCTTGCAAATGGATTTCTTGAATATGCATATCCTTCTTCAAGTCTGTTCAATAGCCATGAAGTATAATAGTTGACTATGTCTGTTCTTCCACCTACATTAATTATCATGCTATCCCCTTACCATTTTACTAATTTATCTTTGGTGACAATCACATTTTTTATTTGTGTTTCGACCAGCATCATGAAACATATTTTAATTAATTACATCTGTTTATCATTAACATATATAAAGGATTACAAGTTGCTGATTTGATTTCATGGTCATCATTTCAAGATGTTGAAAGAAAAAAACAATGAATTAATTAAAATTGTTGAAAATAAGTCAGTGAAAATAATTTGTGAAGATTAAAGAACCCATAAAGCACCTAATTCGCCGCTCATCACGACGAGACTATATGGGAATACTTTTATCTTTAAAATCTTACTGTTAATACTTGCATTATCATAGTATTTAAATATATGTTTATAAAATTCAATTAATACTATGAACACTATTACATATACCAACACAAACCCTTAACAAAAAAGTAAGTGAGAGATAAACTCTCATTGTTTTTTAATATTTTTATCTTTTATCCGCAGCGTTAGAATTAAAATAACACCTAATATGATGGCCAATATCTGCATTACGAATGCCATTGCATTCTGAATAATCATATCTGCAGTATTCACAATAATACTATCCTGTGCTTTAACATCATCTATATTACCCACTTTTTGGAAGTAATCATAGACATCTTGATGGAATTGTTCATCACC
>NZ_JAXJXF010000160.1:0-2945 GCF_036307625.1 Methanobrevibacter sp. | reverse complement strand
TTTGATTTTGTGCATTATTTTCATTGCCGAAAATGTTAATATTTAAGTTGTGTATAAATAGTATTAGTTTATGGGGAGGAACTTAAATGGAAAACAAAAACATAATCATAATATTGCTTGTGATAATTGTTATTCTTGCTGCTGCAATCGGATTTATGGTATTGAAACCGATGCATGCAAAAGAACCGACAAAAATCAAAGTAACCAGCAATAAAACTTTATATGAAGGCAAGGACTTGACCGTTAAATTAACAGATTTAAACAAAACTCCATTGTCCAAACAGAATGTCAACATTACAATCAAAAACGACAAAGGCAAGGTTGTTGCAAATAAGACTGTCAAAACCGATGACAAGGGCAATGCAAAAATGGATTTGAAGCTTCAAAAGGGAAAATATGACGTTGATGTAAGCTATGGTGGAAATGAAAACTATACCGGAAACAACACAACACAGAAACTAACTGTCAAGGAAAAGGAGAAGGTTGCAGAATCACAGCCAACCCATTCGAGCGACACTTATGTTGAAAGAACAGAAGGAAACTTTAAATATGGATATAAGGATGGAAGATATGGTTTCTGGACACCAAGCGGAAATTTCATTGAGGACAAGAGCCGTGCAATAAGCGGACAAGATCCAAAAGAGCCGTTCATGAGAGATGGTGATTTCTATTCACAACTCTAACTTAATTTCTTGAAATGGTAACTGTCTGCAGTTACTTATTTTTTTATTTTTACAGATGATGTGATTTGATATGATAGCATTTGTGCAGTAGATTAATCAATACTGATTATTTAAATCACTGTCAACTGATATGCTAACAAGATTAATACGTGGAAGGTATAATATGGAAAGCAAAAACATTATAATAATTTTTTTAGTAATAATAGTTATTCTTGCGGCAGCTATTGGAATAACTGTTTTACATCCTTTTGATACAAAACAACCAAGTAAATTAAAAATAACAAGCAATAAAACCTTAAATGAGGGCAGTGCATTAACTTTTAAATTAACTGATTTGAATAAAACACCGATTTGTGACGAAATTGTAAACATTACCGTAACAGATAGTAAAGGCAAGGTGGTCTTTGATAATGTGGTGAAAACCGACTCAAAGGGCAATGCTAAAGTTGATTTGGATTTAAAGAAAGGCAAATACAATGTCACTGTGAATTTTGGAGGCAATAAGAACTATACTGCATCCAATGCTACTCAAAATTTGACAGTTAAGGAGAAAACTGTTGAAGCGCAACCTGCTTCACAATCCAATCAAGCCCAATCATCTTCCAATGATGATAATTACTATAATGGTTATTCAAGAAGCAGTTTTAGTGAGGGAGAACAGGCCGCCATAGATGATGCAAGAGCCCATGGCTATAGCAGTCCTGCAGACTATCATAGGGCAACCGGTAAAACTGCAGGTCAAGCATATATAGATTCTCATCCGGAATATTATGATAGGCGTTAAAATACAACTGATTTTAGAGGTTTAAAATGGAAAACAAAAATATAATCATAATACTGGTTGTGATAGTTGTCATTCTTGCAGTTGCTGTAGGAGTGATGGCCTCCCAGCAAATGGCAAAGGAAAAGTCAAATTTAAAAATTGCCGATAAAAGCATCAACGTTGGTGATGCATTGGTTTTCAAATTAACCGATAACAATGGAAATCCGATTTCAAATGAAACAATTAAAATAAAACTTATAGACAAAAAAGGATTGACAACTGATAAGGAAATAAAAACAAATTCCAAAGGTCAGGCTAAATTTAAGATGACTGAAAAAGGCAAATATTCCGTTGAATGCACATTTAATGGAAACGGCAAATATTCATCAAGTTCCGATTCAGGAAATGTCAGCGTTAATGAGGCAACTACTAAAGTAGTCAATAATCAAAAAACAAGTAATTCTAATTCAGCATCCGGTTTAAGTGAAGACGGATATTCATATTATCCAGGAAGTGGTCCGGCAGTCGATTCAATGGGTAAAACCCGTGAGTATGCAATTGCAAACAACTGGCATTATATACCTCAATCAATCGACGGGAGGGATGCTGGAGTATACGTGCCTTATGATGCCAAAGCAGGATGCTATCACACTTAAGGAGTGTTTTTAAATGGAAAGCAAAAATATCATTATCGTATTGATCGTAATAATTTTGATACTTGCAGTCATGATTGGAATAACAGTATTGCATCCGTTCGATACTAAACAAGCAAGCAAAGTAAAAATTACCAGCAATAAGACTTTGACTGAAGGGGATAATTTAACCGTTAAATTAACGGACCTGAATAAAAGCCCAATATCCAAAGAGAAGGTCAACATCATAATTAAGGACAGCAAAGGCAAGGTTGTAGCAAATAAAACAGTGCAAACCAACGATAAAGGTAATGCAAAACTGGATTTGGATTTGAAGAAAGGAAAATACGATGTCAGTGCTCGGTATGATGGAAATAAAAACTACACTGGTAACAACACAACACAGGAATTGACCGTTAAAGAAAAAGTGATTGTAGCAGAACCTACCAGTTCGTCTAGCTATGATCCAGGTGCATTTTACAGTCGTCAATCAATGAAAACTTTTTATACTGGAGATATTGTTCAGCAACCTGGTGGCGGTTATGCAAGGCATCTTGGAAACAATAGATGGGAACCATTATAGTGGAATTTTAATCAGGTAGATGCAACTGCATCTACTAAATTTCTTTTTTTATAATTTAACTACTTCTGAAATTCCGAGAAATAAATATTTCATGGATTAATTATTATTTATTTGTGTTCCACATTCAGTACAAAATGCATTATCTGGAGAAACTTCTGCACCACAATTTCCACAATATTTGGTTGAAGCTTCAATATTATTTTCAACGGGAGCTTTTTCATTATTATTTTCAGATAAAAGTTCTTGTTTCAGTGAAGCAAATTCTTCATTAGATAGTAATCCCT
>NZ_JAXJXF010000159.1:0-3915 GCF_036307625.1 Methanobrevibacter sp. | reverse complement strand
GCGACATTGCCTTCAAAGTTACAGTTAGTGATTTTGTCTCCATCACTAGATCCTAAGTATACAGCACCACCGTGGCCACTAGCAGTGTTGTTGATGAAATTACAGTTTTCCAATGTTAATTTACCTTCTGAAACTATAGACCCCCCATTACCATTGGCATTACCATTGATAAATGTAATTCCTTTCAATGTTACAGTAGCTCCTCTAGCAATATTGAATACTCTATCTTGTTTGTTAGCATCAATAATCACTTTACCTTGACCATCTATGGTAATAGAATCAGAAATAGTTATACCATTAACTAAGCCAGAGTCTTTGCTACTGTCATATGTAAAGTTATTTTTCAGAGTTACTTCTGTTTTACCAGTTAAATTATTCTGCAAGTCCGTGAATGTTCCCGCATTTTCACTTCCTCGCAGTATTTGATTAGAATCAGGAAGTGAATATGCAGAGACATCAGTACTTCCGACAACATCTGTATGAGTTGCCTTTACAACATCTGTTGCATTTGAACCATCAGCAGCAACAACTGCCTGAAGTGAACAAACAAAACAGATCATTAAAAGTATAATTAATATCTCTTTTTTATTCATAATACACCCCCTCCATAAATTATAGATGTACATTTTAATACATCTTGGAGAGTCTATCGTGATATCTATATAAGTATTTACTAATATATAAGATTTACTTTTAAGAGATTTTACAAAAATATTAAACATATTCTAGATATTCAGGAGAATAATTAAACAAATATTTTGTTTTAAATAGTTAAAACAAATATCCCCCCAAAACACAGCAATAAATTTTGTATAACTTTAATTTAAGCATACCTAAAAATAAACAGATTAAGTCAAATTGAGATATATTTAGATATATCACAAATATACCCTCCCAACATAAGACATAATATCCAATATATTAAAAAAATTAAACATTATTTAATAAAATATGTAAAATTAAGTACAAAATAAGTATAAATAGTAAAAAAAGTACCTAAAAAATAGCAAATTTTAAAAAAAAATAAATAGCCAAATCGACAAAAGCCCATGCACACCAATTCAATCCTTTAATACTTAACATTTAACTTCCAATATCACATACCCATGATTAAATGTTTAGAATAATTTTTTTAAATATGACAAAACAAAAATCAATAGAAGAAACTAAGAATTTGTGACGAATAAGGAAAATAATAAATTATGAAATTTTTTCAGATAAAAATAAGAAAATTTAAGAAATAAATAAAAATTAATTTTTGGATTAATCCATGAATATGCATCCATCTACTCGATATTGAAATTCTTAACAACTTCACAAAAAAAATCAAATAATTTCACAGATCATATAAAAAAAATCATCATGCATATATTCGAAAATTCTACAATAGATTTTCCAGACATCATCATTTATACGAAAAATCTGAAAAAAAAATAAATCACTACATTTAATTAATTTCCGTGTTGAAGAATTTCGAAAATATTAAGATGACAAAAGTATTTTTAATGCTCAAAGATACGGCATATTTGAACTGTTACCCTTATATGAATCTATTAAAATAGAAACATTTCAATCAAAAATTTACGATTCTTGAATAAATCTGCAAAAGCAATCAACAAAAAAAAAAAGAATTAAAAAATGAGCTTAGATAATTAACAAAATTTCACATATATCTCAAAGCATTTCAAAAAAAATAAATAAAAAAGAAGATTATTTTTTAAATCTTCTAATTTGTGTTGTACATACAGTCAATAATATCAATAGCAATACCCAAATCGGATTAGCAGTTGGATAATCAGCCAATGAAATTCCACCACTTGAATGCTTATCAGAATACTGACTATGATGAGTGTAATCATCACTGCCATTATGATTTTCATCGCCTTCAACTACAATTTCTGTCCAGGTGGAATTTGAATCGTATTTTTTATCACCAGAATAGATTACCTTAGCATCATGTATACCTGCAGGTAAACCTGAGAAATTGAATCTTGCTATACCATCCTTAAGACGGGAAGTATATTTTTGACCTTCAACGATGATTGTAACAGTACCTGTTGCATCTTTCGGAAGTTTTACCACAACATTAGCATCTTCACCTTCAACAACCAAATCACCAGTTACAGATATAGGAGCTGTAGACTTGGATACAGTAAATGAAGTAGTAATAGTTTTACTTTCAGAGTATTTATCATCACCCTGATAGGTAACTTTAGCTGTGTATTTACCAGTTGGAAGATCCGGTACAACAACTTTAGCTTTACCATTAATAACTTCAGCATAATAACCTACACCATTAATATCAACCAACACAATTCCTTTAGCATCACTAGGAACAGTAACAGTAATAACTTCATCCTTACCAACCTTAATATTAGTTGATGAAGCAGATACAGTTGAATCCTTCTTCATAACTTTAAATTCAGAAGATGTAATATTGTCTTGATAATAGTCATCACCACTATATTTAACGACAATATTTTTATCACCTGCAGTCAGACCTTTGATATCAATAACAGCTTTACCGTCTTTTACTTCAGCAGTGTATTTTTTACCGTCAATCTCAACAGTTACAGTACCTGTAGCATCACTAGGAGCAGTTACAGTTACAGTGATTGTATCTCCAACATAACCATCTTTTACATCAATTTTAATTGGAGATTCAGATTTTGGAACAACAACAGTAGCATTAGCCTTTTTACTAGCATAATTAGGATCACCAGAATAGGATACCTCTGCAGTGTAAATGCCAGGAATGGTTTTATCAACATTAATTGTTGCAGTTCCATTTACAACATCAACAACATATTCATCATCACCAATTTTAACTGTTACAGTACCAGTAGCGTCTTCAGGTAATATTACAACAATAGTTCCATTGCCTTTATCAACAATGTCCATATTAGTATCTGTTTTTGATACAGTGAATATTGTAGAGTTAGTTGAAGGCAAGTACTTATTATCACCATTGTACCGTACGCTTACGAAGTATTCGCCTTTAGGAAGACCAGATATAATCAATACACCTTCACCACCACTAATAGCAACTGTGTATTTTGTATCACTTGATGGAACACTTAATGTGCCGTCGTCCAAGTTGAAGTTGTATTCTTCTCCACCAACAATTACAGTAACATTTCCAGTAGCATCAGCAGGAACAAGCAATTTAATATTCTCATTCTCACCAACAACAATATTTACAGCAGTCGGAATAACAAATGAATCCATTTTTTCAACTTTAAATGTTTTTGAAGTGAAACTTGAAGCGTATTTGTCATCACCAGTGTAGGTTACATTTACAGTGTATGTTCCACTGCCTAAGTGTGGGATTTCAGCCACACCAGTACCATTGGTTACGTTGACGTAATATCCAACACCATCAATATCAATTAATACTTGACCGGTTGCATCATCTGGAAGTATTACAGTAACTTTTAAGTTTTCTCCAGCTTCAATATCCTCAATTATTGCTTTAACTGTTGTATTGCGTTTATCAACACTGAACTGTGCAGTGGTTATATTTGCGTTGTATTTATCATCACCATCATATTTTACATATACTGATTTGTTTCCAACGGATAAGTCTTTAACAGTGATTGTAGCTTTGCCATCCTTAATTTCTCCAGTGTATTGTACACCATCAATTTCAATAGTCACATTGCCACTAGCACCATCAGGAACATTCACAGTGATAATAGCATTATCTCCAGCTTTAATATTTTCCACTGTGACATACATTGGAGTGTCATATTTAGGAACAGTCACTTTGCTTGATGTTGAAGTTCCTTCGGTGTTTTCATCACCAGAGTAGATTACTTCTACATCGTGAGTTCCAGGAGTTGAATTATCAACAGTCACAACAGCAGTACCGTTAACGATAGGAGCAGTGTAATTCTTATCTCCAACCTTAATGGT
>NZ_JAXJXF010000158.1:0-22545 GCF_036307625.1 Methanobrevibacter sp. | reverse complement strand
ATACCTTCTAGAATAGGCGAATCATTACATACATCTAGTCTATTCCAACCCATATGTGGAATTTTTACATCACCGCTTAACAATTCTGCATGGCCTTTGAACAAGTTAAGGCCTTCAACACCCGGAGATTCATCACTGGAACTCATCAATACCTGCTGACCAAGGCAAATTCCTAAAAATGGCTTATCATCATTTACATGTTCCCGAATAACTTCTTCAAAAGGCTTCAAATTTTCCATTGCACTTCCGAATGCTCCAACACCCGGTAAAACCAAATAATCACTATCCGCCATCATTTCCTTATCATCAGTTATCTGATACTCTGCACCAATCTTTTTAAATCCGTTTGAAATGCTTTTCAAGTTTCCACTTTTATAATCAATAATTGTTATCATTCGTTTAACCACCCAATAGCTGATCTAATCATTCCGCCGAAGTCTGAAAATACAATTTCATCAGTTCCAAGTGTTTTTGAGTGTGCATCAAGTTCTGCAACAACATGAGTATATCCCAAATTTCTAAGGGGTTCAACAAGACGTGGTCCATCGGTTACTGCAATGGATTCAACATCAAACTCCTCAATTGGAAATGCATGAGGAACTCCAAATACAACAATCAAATCAAAATCCTTATCATTCAAGTATTCGGCAGCATTATCTGCAGTAATCGGATATTCATCAAGACCGCCTGTGATGAAATCAGGTTCAATCTCCAACTGATCTTTAATATTCATTGCATGCTGTCTGATTCTTGGAAGACCAATATTTTCATCCAAATTTGCTACAAAAATAGGTTTATTTTCAGGATTGATTTTCCCATAGTCAAAATTAATAATGTCTGCAAACAGATAGGATGTTTCTTTTTTAACGTTGAGAACAAATGCGACCTTTTTGCCTTCTTTCAGGAATTTGACTACAGTTTTTGCAACTGCCTCTTTTGAATCACCAAAGTTAGGCTTGATATATTTTCCCTGTGCCATTCCACGGGTTTTTTCAACTTCTGTAGCTTTTTCAAGCATTTCAATTTGCCTGTCGGATTCCTCACGGTCAATTACACCCGCCTCAACAGCGGCATCCAATGCCATGATTGCGCCAACAGTGTTGTCACCTTCACCTGATCCCCCATGAGATTCAACAGGTATCACAGTACAAGGCAAATCTGCAGTTGCCATCGCTTCCTTTAAATCTTCACCGATTATCATACTGGCGCATGTTCCGGCAATTCCCATCAATTCTGGTTCAAATTCATCATAAGCTTCAGTCAATGTTTCAACCAATTTTTCACCGGCACCGAGTATGAAATCATTTTCGGACATTCCAGTAGTTACAACACGAACCCCATCACCTTCCAAAAGTCTGGCTGTCCTAAAACAGCATCCTGTGGGCCCATGCATAATAATTACATCAACATTCATATCCCTTAACGTATAAAGAGTAGCAGCAATCGGACTTGGTCTTGGATGTATAATTTTTATCACCTATCAATTTTTCAAATAAATATTTAAAATTCTTAATTAATATAATTAATTAGGAGATTGTAGTATGAAACTTGACAAAGAAATTTTAGAGGAAAAAATCAGAGAATACAGAACTTTCAAAAGTTGTTCTGAATCAACTTTAATGGGACTTTGTGAAACCGCCAACTATCCAATGAGTCAAGCTGAAATGTGCAAAATAGCATGTGGATTTGCAGGTGGAATGGGTGGAACATTTGATGAAGGAACCTGTGGTGCGGTTACTGGCGCATTGATCGCCAACGGACTGCTTAATGATGATACCGGAAAAATCAAAGCCAATGCTAAAGAAATCTTTAACACATTTAAAGAAGAGTACGGTACTGTACGCTGCGACATAATCAGTAAAAAAGGTGAAGACAAATCTCCTTGTGTCGACTGCTGCGTATTCATTGCAAATAAGGTGGCGGATTTATTAGATGAATAGAAGGAGGGTTTAAAACTTTCCCATAATCCTATTTTTAGATGACTTCATCACCATACAACCATCAGTTTAGAACTGCTTTTAACTTTTTAATAGTGTATCTTGCATAAGTAAAGTTTAGAATGGATGCCAAAATCCTACCTACAGCCAAACCTATCCAAATACCTGTCAAACCCATATTCAAGACTATTCCAAACAAGTAAGTAAAGCTTACAGTAAAAATCAACTCCCGGATTATGGTCCACATAAGGGCAGTTGTTCCACGTCCTATTCCCTGATATAAGAAGCTTGAAGGCATACCTATACCTACCAACAATAAACCAAAGCATGCAATTCTTAAAAAGTTTGTAATTTCAGGAATCAGAGGAGCGGTTTCTGGAGTATATGCAAACATCATAGACAATTGAGGTGCAAATATAACTAAAATAAGCATTATGGCAACTGAAAATATCATTGCAAATTTAGTTCCGTAAATGTGTGTCCTGTTCAGGTATTCCCAGTTTCTTGCACCATATGCACTTCCACTTACAGCTGCAACAGCACTAGCAATAGCAGTTAAAGGCATTATTCCAAAAAGATATAACCTTTGACCAGATGTGAATGCCGCAATACCATATTCACCGCCGACTGATGATATGAATGCCAGATAAAAACTCATTGCAAGTGACATCATGAACATGTCAAGAGATGATGGAATACCTACTTTCAAAATATCCTTTGCAACATTTGAGTCGAATTTGAATCCCCTAAGATTAACATCAACATAAGTGTCCTTTTTAATCAAAATCCAATACATAATTACAATAGCCGCACCAACAGAGCTTACAATTGTTGCAAGAGAAGCTCCAGCAGATCCTAGATTAAGGACATATATGAAAAGAGGATCCAAAATAAAATTCAGTGCCACAGACACAATCATAGCATACATTGCCCTTTTCATATCACCCTCACCACGGAGAATTCCGCTTCCACCGTTAGCAAACATGAATGCGAAGAGACCTGAAAACAATGGAGTACCATATTTAAGTCCTTCAACCAAAGATTGTCCACTTGCACCATATGCCTTAAGCAAAGGTTCCTGAATCAAAAGCAAAAGTAATGTTAACAATATGGAAGCTACTAAAAATATCAAAAGAGAATGTGTTGCTGATTTACTGGCACCTTCACGATTTCTCGCACCGACTGCACGGGAAATACTGCTTGTTGCACCGTTTCCAAGTCCAATACTGACACCATTCAAAATCATGAAAATAGGTGTTACAAAGCCAATTCCTGCAATAGCCGCCTGACCGAGTCCCGCAACCCAAATTCCATCAACAATATTGTATGATGCTGTCAAAAGCATCGAAATCATAATCGGAATTGCAAGCTTTCGGACTGCAATTTCCGGCTCCCCCCTCATCAATTCGACATTTTTATTAGCCATATTAGTCCCTCATTAAAAATATTAACTTTAGCAAATATATAATTTTTAGTGCAAAAAATATATTTAAACTAAACCTAAAAAATACCCATACGAAAAAAAAGGTGAAAAAATGAATGAAAAAGAGACCTTTTACAATGACAAGAACAACTGCAAAATTCCATTTACCCATATAGAAGATAAAATTACTGACCCTACACTGAAAAAAATTGATGAAATATATGGGGCAGCGGATGTTTTAAGCATTGAAAATGCAAAAAAGCATGAAAGGAATCTCTGGTTGTTATCTGCTTTTGGAACAATAATTACTCTACTATTTCTTCTTTATGATGAAGCAGAACTGCATTTGCTTATTATTGGATGTATAATAATCATTGTAGGAGTATATCAATTTTATAAACTGGCCGAACGGCATGACTGCCACAGAAAATACATACAATATCGAGTACTTGCCGAAACGCTTCGCCTCCAGTATTATCTTTCTAAAGCTGATGTAAAACATCAAGTCACAGATATCCTGCCATGGTTCATTAAAAAAGGCATTCCTTGGATTAATGAGATTTTATTGGAATTGTCAAATACAAAAACAGGCCAAAAGAAATTGATTATAAATTGCTGGATTAGAGACCAGTTAAAATACCATCAAAATGCACTTGTAAGGTCAACACATAAAAAAGAAAGGGACAATAGAATTACAAGAATTGTGCTAACCGTAACAATTGCAACCTATGTCATTGCATTAATATTTGAGGTATACATGCTCACCATCCCTTCTGGAGAAATAACATCATATACGCTCAGTTATTCTTTAGATAATCTGCAACATTGGGGAATAATGGTCGGACTGACACCAACCGACATGATTCGTTCAATATTGAAAATTGTAATCGGAACAATGTCTGCAGCAACATTGTTTACCGGAAGTTACTATGGAAAAATGTCACTACCCAATACAATAGATGACCACAGAAGAATGGTAATGCTATATGAAAAAGCTGAACATGATATTGTCCAAAACGAAGGAGTTGAAGATGAGGAACTACTTATCAAATTAGCCAGAGAATTCCTGATTGAAAACAGTACCTGGTATTCCTATCAAAGCAAAAACAATCCTGACCTGACAATAGAATGAATAGCTAAAATTCCAACTGCTCAGCAATGCACATTTTACAAACTGCATTTGGAGATTCCAGATTTGCATCCTTAACTGGGCAGTAAAACTTTCCGTCTTTTTCTTCAACATATAATGACCCTGGAAATGGAGTTCCCACAGGATGTATCGGTTCTTCCAATATAAAAGTAGTATAAATGGAAATAATCCCATAAATCAAAGGGAATTTAGTTTTGGAAGTTACTGATTCATTAATATGATATGATCTTAAAGTAGCGACCGCATCAATGAACTCCTCCTTGTCAATGTCATGTTCATAATCATTATTGTCTGCATGAACATCCTTTATGCGTCCTAAAAAGTATTTTACATAAACTTCATGACTTTTATGCTTATAGTTCTCTTGAACATACTTGCTTTCTTCAATCATTTCAGCATTAACAGCCATCAAATCAAATACAGAAATGCTACCGGAATACTCCTTCAGAATATCCAGAACAGACTCCGTTGAAACACTTTCCTCATTTGAAACAACATTTGAAAAATCATCATACATCTTTAAGGAATCATTCATAAAATCAATTATGAACAATCAAAAATAAAATATTTTCTATCAATCCTAAATTAAGAAATACACGCCAACAAGAAGAACCATCAGCAAAATGTTTAGTACAGTAAATACAATCAAATATCTAATTTTAAATGAATCGAATTCACGAACAAGAATTTTAAATGAAATCAGATTCGCCATGGAAGCGATAAGGGTTCCAAAACCTCCAATATTTATTCCCACAATTATCGATGCATAATTAGTACTGAATCCGCTAAGCAACATCGCAGCTGGGACATTGGAAATGATTTGAGATGAAAGAATGCCCCACAACACCTCATTTCCAACAATCAATTTCTTAAACAGCAAGTTGAAAAATGGAATGCTTTCCAAATTTCCAATCAATATAAACAAAGCGATGAAGGTTAAAAGCAAATAATAATCAATACCCCAAAAGACCCTTTTAAAGAAATTACTACCATCAAATTCAATTTTGTTAAATTTAGGCAGGTTTATTTTATCAGCCGGAACAAAAAACAATGAAATCATTAAAAATACGATAGATACTAAAACATAAGGCAAAAGCAATATAAAAAATGATTCAAATGGAATATGGGATACCGTATACATTACGATATTGTGAGGAGCACCAATAGGAAGCACCATACACCCCACATTAGCAGCGATTGTCTGTAACGTGACTGTCAATATTATAAGGTCAATCCTGTCGACCTTTTTAAATGCCAATATTGAAAATGGCACAAATATGATTAAAGAAACATCATTTGTAATGAATATTGAACTAAAAAAACAAGCAAAAACTAAAATCAACACCAATTCACGAGTGTTTGAAATTTTAGCCAGCAGTTTTCTTACCAACATCTCAAAAATAGCCAAATTCTTAAGGATTTCGACAACAAGCATTATTGCAAAAAGCAGAATTATGGTATCCCAATTGATATAGTCAATACTGGGTCTTGCAAAAAAACAGGAAATTATAGCTAAAATCAATGATATGGAAAATACGATTTCCCTTTTAAAAAAATCAAAAACTTTAGCCATGCTATCAACTAATCTGCGTCTTCATCCATTGTTTCCAAAAGAAAGCTAACTGGCCTGAAACCATCATTGCATGATATCATTGCAGATTTCTTGTTTTTCATCCATCCATCATAAAAATCACTGGCACCATTGGCCAATGCCATTACAAATGGTGAAAGACTCTCCCATGCACTGTCACAGAAGTTTTCCGGCTTTGCCCAACCATTAGCTATGAAAATTTGGCCCTCTTCAACATCACATTCATGCTCCAGAGGATTTTCATATTTGTCGATTAAATCATCATGCCTGACTTTTCTCATGACTGTAATTTTAACTTTTTTCATAACAATGCCTCCAAATCACTTTTTTCATATTTGTTATGGCCTTTTATAGACTTTTTATATTTCCAACATCTGATTGCATCATCCAGAGATTTATCATCATTATCTTCAAAAAAATCCCGTATGTATTGATTGTATTGAAATTGCTTATCAATTTTTGTTTTTTCATTGGAATTTTGAATTTCAAAGTATGCATCGATTGCATCCCTATATGTTTTTTCGGGATTGGATTTCAACCATTTTTGAAACTTAACTTTGAATTTAAATCCTTTACCGATTTTATTTTCAAAAAATGCTCTTTTATCCTCACTACATTTAAAATTTTCACCCAATCTGGAGTCTAAAGTGATTTCAGATGAGGAACTGCTTGAATTTTGCTTTGAAACTGGTTCATTTAAAGTTTCACCTGTTGATAAATAGTGAATTATCCTATTTTCCAAATCCTGTTTAGAACCACTTACTTTCAGACCCTCAAACCTGCAAAAATCCTTAAGTTCTTCTTTTAAAAAATAGTATTCCCTGAATTCTTCAGGTTTTAAATCTTTAGTTAATTTAACCATGGAAATCTAAAATAAAAAAAAGTAGAGGAATTAACCTCTTGTTACAATACTGATAATATCTCCATCCTTCAGCTCATAGTCACTAGCTACACGCATGTTTTTGCGGGCATCCACAGCATGCATGAACTTATCACCTATGTCAGTGTGTACAATGTAAGCCAATTCACGTGGAGTTGCACCATTAGGAACTAAAAATCCATCTGGCAATACGTTTCCTTTTTGGTCAGTGTATTTATGTTCATCTGAAACTGGATATACGACAATCCTATCAAGCAATTCAAAAATAGCGTAGTTTAACGCATCCTGAACACCAGTACTTCCATAAACATCCAAAATATTGGTTTGAATGTATTCCAAACCTTTACGTTGAGGTTCAGATAATTCTTCCGGTTTCAAAATTTCAAAATGATCTTCACCGGACAAATAACTAATCAATCCACCTTCAGCCGCTTTTACAAGTGCAAGTTCTGAGCCTGCTGAAGTTGGAATTACATTCGGATATTTTTCCTTAATTCTTTTGATATTTTCAGCTGAAGTAGGCAAATCCGCCTTATTTGCAATAATCATCATTGGTTTGGCAATGTGTAAAATATTACGGGTAAGTTCAATCAAATCTTCTTCTTCCCATTTATTGAAATCAGGTTCAATAGTCCTTCTAGCTTCAATAATATCTTCAATTGCTATTCCAGTACCAGATAACTGGTCAAACAATACTTTTGAAATATCTAAATGCTCAGCTCCAACTTTTCTTATAAGCCTTACCCAATTTTTGGATAAAATTCCATACATCCACATTACAATTTCATTTTCCAAAAATTCCAAATCATCCAATGGGTCATGACTTCCAGGATCCACAGGGTTTCCTTCCAAATCTGTTGAACCTGAAGCATCAATGACATTAATAAATACTTTAGCTTGCATTAATTCATCTAAAAATTTATTACCCAATCCTTTTCCTTCATGCGCTCCAGGAACAAGTCCTGCAACATCTATCATTTCAATTGGAAGCAATCTTTTCCCATCGACACATATAGAATTGTGAGGATTGCATGTAACGCCAAGTTCTTTACATGGACAATCTTTAATTACATGAGCAACAGCCTTATTCGCATCAATTGTTGTGAATGGATAGTTTGCCATTTCTACACCAGATGCTGTTGCTGAATTGAAAAAAGATGATTTTCCAACATTCGGTTTTCCACAAACTGCAATTTGAAGCATAATAATCACTTAATAATTAATAACATCTAAATGTATGTTTTTAAAATTATAAATAGTTTCAGAAATTAAACTATAATTAGTATGAAAGATGAAGATATTGAAAGGCCACAGGCAATGAAAATCCGACAGGGAATTCAGGATGCAATGACAAATTCGCTGCCGGACAAAAAGTTCAGCGAAAAAAATATAGATTTAATTGAGCTTGACATTGAATTGGACAGCATAGGATGGAATTTTAACAATTTCAGGATTTTAAATTTAACTGACATTCATTTAGGCCAATGGATTAATCCCGAATATCTGGAAGACTTGATAGAATATGTCAACACATTAAATTTCGACCTGATAACTTTAACTGGAGATTACGTTTCATATGTCATAGACAATTATGAAAAATCCCTAGAAAGTTCACTTAAGAAATTAAATGCAAAATATGGAAAATTCGGTGTTTTGGGAAATCATGACCATTGGATGGGTGCAGAAAAAATCAGAAAAATATTTGAAGAGTCAGACATTGTAGATTTAAGCAACGATGTTTTTACAATCAAAAGGGAAGATGAACTCTTAAATATATGCGGCGTTGACAGCTGTACAGTTTGTGCAGACAACCTAGACAAAGTGTTGGAAAAACTTCCAGACACAGGCACAAACATATTGCTCGTTCACGAACCGGATTTTGCACAGGAATCTTCACAGACAAACAGATTCGACCTTCAAATCTCAGGACACTCACATGGAGGACAGTTCATCATTCCAAAATTTGAAACAACACCATTCCGAGGTCCAAAATCAACAAAATATCCCGTTGGTCTTTATAAAATTGGGAACATGACACAATATACAAGTAAAGGATTAGGAACCAATTCATTTAGAATCAGAATCAACTGCAAACCAGAAATTACAATCATTACACTAAAAACAAAAAATAGACAAAAAATTGAGATAGAATGATAAAACATCAATTCACTAAAATCAATCATTACAACTAATTTACTTGCTTTAGCTAATGCAATAACCATCATCATATGCCATATGCTCGGATTCAAATATTCTTTTTAGAATGATGGCCGTGAGCAAGAAAAATGGACCTATCCAGCATATAAAATCAAATGACAGCAACATAAATGCATCGAAAAACATCAAAACAGAAGGTACAAGAGTATTCTAGGACGATATGAGGAATTAAAAGACAGAAGATACAGCACAGCAACTACCTCATGGGAGAGTACTGGCTCTGAAGTAAGAATCTTCGACCCTGCAGGCCAAGGTGGTTTAAAAATTCTTAAAAAGAGAAATTGAAAATTTAAATTCTTGAAAGCCAATAATCCAAGATATCTTCAACATTCTCATCAAAACCAATTGTCTTATCTTTATTTTCAGGAATTGCATTAGGAAAATCCTTGTTTAATCTTATTAATGTAATATCTTTGTTGTTATAAGCCATTTGCTCAAAAGGATATCTTATAATCCCCGGAGTATTGTATCCAACACCAATCTCCAGCAATACAATATTTCCATCAGCCCTATTTAAGAAATTGGAATAATTCTTATTCATTTCATGCCATTTTTCATCCTCAACAAAATAATTATCCTTCCTTAAATTCAAATCCATTTCCCCACCACAGACAGGACATTTCGGAACCAATTGCGGAGGTATTCTGAAATTTTCAGTTTTATCCAGCCACTCGAATACCTGGTCCCTATTTGGATATAACTTATCATGACATGCCTTTTCACATTGCAATAAGCCATAATCTCCCTGAGTTGCAAAAATCCTTTCATCTTCAAAACCGTTTATCCAAAATTGATGTTCCACATTAGTTGTTAGAACAAAATAATCCTTATTTTCCACCAATTTAAGCAATTTTTGATATACTTCAGTTTTCCCCACATCATACCTGTTTGCAAAAACATGTCTTGCCCAATAGGCCCATTTCTCTTCCAAGGATTCAAAGGGATAAAAACCAGAGGAATACATGTCGGTAAAGTTATATTCCTCTATAAAATCCTTAAAGTATTTTTCAAAACGTTCTCCAGTATAATCAATTCCTGCTGCAGTAGATAACCCTGCACCAGCACCTATAAGTACAAAATCTGCTTCATCAATAGCTTTTTTAGCATTATCCAATCTTAAAACAAACTTATCCATTAATCATCACCAAATAACAATTTTTTATAAATCAAATAATCAGTATCCGTAAACACGTTGAAAACAACATGATTTAAGGAAGTTTCATTATTATCCAAATATTCTTCAACAGTTGAAACAGCAATTTTTGCAGCCAAAACCTGCGGAAAATTAAATACTCCAGTAGATATGCAGCAGAATGCGATGGATTGCAATTTGTTATAACTTGCAATGTCCAGGCAGGATTTGTAACAATTAGCCAAATTTCTTTTGTCTTCATCGCAAGGTTCCATCCCTTGAGGAATTGCAGGACCAACTGTGTGAATCACATGTTTTGAGGGCAGATTATAGGCGCCCGTAATTTTAGCTCTACCCACTTCCTCATCACTATCCTGAACTTCCATTATTTTACTGCATTCCTCCCTTAACTGCAGACCTGCAGCTGAATGGATTACATTGTCTATGCAGTTATGATGAGGAATAAAACAGCCCAACAGTTTAGAATTGGCCGCATTAACAATGGCATCGACTTTGAGTGTAGTAATATCTCCCTGCCACAGCATGATTCTGTCTTTAACCTCAGCAATTTCATCAACAGAGGTCAAAGTTTTATTTAATGTTTCAGATGTTAAAAATTCATCCTGAACTTCCAAAAATTCATCAGAAAGTTTAGAAGGCAACCTTACATTCATTAATGAACGAAGCAACATTTTTTTTGAATTATAATCATCAGGAACATCAATTATCTCATCACGTTCATCAATCAAATATTTAACCAAAAAATCCAATTGTTCAGTTGTGTTAATTTCAATCCCTCCAATTTAATTAATAATTAATTTAATTTAGGATATTTAAATGATTTTTGTAACTTTTCAGAAACCTAGTGACCAAAAAGTAACCATTTATATAATAATTCAATCTATTTTAAATTATGAATAGCGAAAAAATTGTTTGTCCCGTTGATAGAACCTTAAATTTAATCAGTAAAAAGTGGAGCATTCAGATAATTCGGGACATGTTTTTTGGAAAAAAACATTTCAAAGAATTTAAAGAAGATAAACCTAAATTAAGCAACAAGGTATTATCCAGCTGTTTAAAAGACTTGGAAGAAAAGGGATTAATTGAAAAAAAGGTTTTAAACACCACCCCCGTAACTACTGAATATTATTTGACAGAATATGGGCGATCCATGAATAGAATCATCTATGAATTGGCCATGTTTACTTTAAATGATGACTTGGATGACAACTATCCCAAAAATTTAAGAAACGAATTGAAAAATAATTTCAAAGAAACATTAGAAATTGATGATTAAAATGACCGGTAAAATTTATATTGTTGGAATAGGCCCTGGCGGAAGCGAATATTTAACAAAAAAGGCAGTAGATACCGTAAAAACATCAGATTATACTGTTGGAAGTACAAGAGCAATCGATTTATTTGAAGACGTAAACAATAAAATCGCATTTAACGTTAAAGAGTTATTGGACAAACTTGAGGATGGTGTTCAATTGGCTTGTGACGGAAATACTGTTTCAATTTTATCAACTGGAGATCCTGGTTTTTCAGGCGTTTTGAATACTGTTTTGAGAATCTCTTCAGAGAAAAATTTTAACAAAGATAACATTGAAGTAATTCCAGGAATCAGTTCACTCCAATTAGCCGCCGCAAAAAACCATATCCAATGGGATAATGCAAATGTAATGACTTTTCATGGACGGGAAAACATCGAAGACATTTTACCAGTTATCAACAATGGAAAAACCACAATTGCACTCCCTTCCAGAAAGGTAAAGGATATGGCCCAATTTTTACTGGATAACGGTGTTGAAGAAAACCGAAAAGTTGTAGTTTGTGAAAGGTTGAGTTACCCAGATGAAAGAATTGTTGAGTCCACTTTAAAAGATATTGCTCAAAGTGAATTTACTTATATGTGCATTATGATAATCTATTAGGATTATTTATGCTTAAAATTCATTTTAAAAGTCATTTACTATTTATTTTAAATATTAAAGCATTTATATTCAAGAAATCATACTTTGATTGTTGATTTTAAAAAAATCAGCATCAAGGTTGATACTATGAATAAAAAAATAAACACCATTGTTTTCATTTTCTTACTTATTTTTTTAATTTCAGCTGTTTCAGCTGCAGAAAACACAAATGAAACAATAACCAGCATTCAAAAAGAAAATCCAAATGCAGAACTATCAAAATTAAGTGTTGAAAATGAAAACATAGAAAAATTAGAACTAGATAAAAACGAAGAAACACTAAGCGCAACACAAAATACTGCGAAAACTACAAATGTTGTTAAAAAAAAGACAACATTGACCGCACCAGACATTAAAATGCATTATAAAGACGGAACAATGTTTACAGCAACTTTAAAATACAATAAAAAAACGATACAAAATGCTAAAATCCAAATCAAAATAAATGGTGAAACATTCACCAAAACAACAGACAAACAGGGAAAAGTATACCTAAATTTAAATTACAAAAGTGGAAAATACATAGTTTTATGTACCTGCAATGGAAACAGTGAATTTGAGTCAAGCAGTTCAAAAAGTGCAGTTATAATTAAAAGTACGGTAAAATGTGATGATTTAACAAAATACTATAAAAACAAAGCCGCATATTACTCCACATTTTACGATAAAAAGGGAAAATTATTGAAAGATACAGCAATCAAGTTTAAACTGAATAGTAAAACACATTCTGTTAAAACCAACACAAAAGGTGTTGCAAAATTAGACATCAATCTGAATCCTGGAAAATACAGCATCATTTCACAAAATTTAAAGACCTCCGAATCCATCACTAAAACCATCACAATCAAATCTTTAATTGAAACAAAAGATTTAACCATGAATTTTGAGGATGGGAGCAAATTCAACGTGAAAATATTTAATTCAAATGGAAAAGCTTCACCCAATAAAAAAGTTACAATAAAAGTCAACGGAAAAAGTTATACAAAAACAACAGACAAATCCGGGACAATCAGTTTGCCAATTAACCTACCTATAGGAAAATATACTATTACCACAGAATATGACGGGCTTAAATCTACAAATAAAATAACTGTCAACAAGATAATAAAACATAGTGAATTTACACACTCCGTCAAAATTCCAAACTATGTTAATGTGACAATGCCCTATGTGTTTCATAATTCAGTATATTCTATCAAAACTGGGACTGACGGAATAATAAAATTGCCCAAAACCCAATATATTGTAATTCAAGTCGGATCAAATTCTTACAAATTTATTACAGAAAAAATAAGCGGTTATGATGCCACACTACTCGGATATTATTCACATTTTATTCCTTTTGACAATAGCGGAGTGAAAAGTGACTTGAATAAGAACAACTTAAAGGGAAATGGAATCCTAATATACAATACTGGAGGTTATGTTCAAATTGACTATAGAGATGCAACAAGTGACAACGTAGAGTTATTTGGAATGTATGCCGACAAAGGAATCGACGGATTTGAAACATTGACCTACACAAAAAATGACAAGATTACAGCAAAAATAAACTTTAAGACACTTGCATTTGATGAAATGGGTTTGAAATACAGTTTATCAAAATTTTATGGAAAAACAATATACAATTTAAATTATAATGACATCGATGAAAATAGTGTGAAATTTGAAAACAACAAGCAACCAGTTACATTCAGTATATTTGGAAGTTATGTTGCCGGATACATATCAAAAGAGGATATTATCACATCATTTAAAATTAACGGAAAAGAAGAGCTTGAAAAAATCGAAACAATAAGTTATGGCCTTGGTGAAAAATATCGAAAAAACTATGGTTTTGAAGTTCTTCAGTCATTTTCCATCATCAATGAAAAAATGACACAAAAAATACTTGAAAATTGGGTGAATTTGAATTCCAATTATATAACTAAATTTGGATTGATGAATCTATACGGTATGCATCTGGCATCACTTGAAACTGTATGGCTTGCAGATGAGATGGCAGACAACTATTCAAAGGAGTTTAATGTGAATTGGAAACGCAGCAACACATTGACAATCTTAGGTGGAATAAATCTTGATGATACATATTTACATGTCCTAAATGCAGACATGGGAATGGATGTAAAAGGAGGTGAAAAAAATGTTTCACTCTTCAGGTTACTCAATTCACTATATTTACCAAATATAGAGGATTATTCCCTTTCAAAGGTTGCATCAAGATATCAAGACAATACAACAAATTCATTATATAACATATTGAAAGCAATTTCAAATAACAACTTCAGCATGACGCAATTGGGCGAAATAGTTTACGTTTTTAGCGAAGACAATACCCATTCGGCAATCATAGTCAATACAACCAGTGGAATAGCCAATGTCATTGTAACTCATGCCAATGCAACGTACAAAGGTTCGGCAATTTCCACCAGCGGCGACTGTTGCGGTGTTGGAATTATCCCCAGAGACATTATATCCGGAATTAAAGATACCATAAACAACATTGAAAAAGGAATATCTGATTTAGTAAATAAAGCCCAGCCCATAACTCAAATTGCATATTTGGGTATCAAATTCATTCTGGACAAAGCATTGAGCGGTATATCTTCAGTATGTTTAGGATTATTTTCAACCATGGTAATTGCCCAAAACGTTGGAACAACCTACCGGAATAAAGTTTTAGATAAAAAAGAATGGCACAAAGCGATGGATACCTGTACTTTTACAAGACCAGGATATCTTCAGGGAAAAAAAGTATTTAATATACCAAAAGATGGAGGTTATGACTATATTGAAGTAAAGGTCAATAATGACTTGACTTTAGATAGAGATAATGCAATATACATTAGTAATGGAAAAACCAAAAAATTAACTAAATCCGAAACATACCAATATTTTGATGAGGAATACTGTGTGCCAATAAGCGTACCAACAAAATACTGGGACAAAAGCTGGAGTATGAGTTAAGATGAGAATAATTGAAGAATTCAAAAAGGAAAGTACAATACTTAAAATATTGGATATCGCATTTGTTATTTCATTTATCCATCTGATAATAACATTCAATGGAGTGATAATCTGTACAACAATATTCGGATTAATAGTGATTGTAAGATTTTTAGAATGGTTTTTTAAAAAAGAAGAATAGTGAAAGTTAAAATAATGATTTATTTTAACTTATTTATTTTTTTATAACTGAATTGCTTCCTGAACAACTTCATCGTTGTCTTCATCATCATACAAGATGTGAGCCAAGTTTAACAATTTTTCCTGACCTTTGACTTCATCCTTAAACAATGGAACTTCAGCAATATGTTGATTTGGGAACTTCTGATCGATTAAAGCCAATCTTTTTTGTTGCAATTTATGTCTTGAGTGACAGAAATCACAGTCACAGATATCAGGCATTACCTGGTTTACAATAACACTATCAACAGTTATATCATGTTTACCCAAAGCTTCCAATGCCCTTTCAGATTCATAAATTGACATTTCTTCAGGAATTACAACCATCTTAAAGGTTGTTCTATCAGGATCAGACAAAACCTCTTTTGCCTTGTCAATTTGTTCTTTAGTTCTTTTTAAATCCTCTGAAGTTTGTGGATCATCAACTGCATCCATAAACGGCATGATTTTTTTAAGTGCATTTGTTGCAGTTCCAAGTTTAGCCTTTGCCATCATCAATTTGCCTACCCATGAATCCATTACTTCAGGGAATGACAATAACCTTAATGTGTGGCCTGTTGGTGCAGTATCAAAAACGACAACATCATATTCATCAGAGTTCATTACACCCATAAACATTTCAAATGCGGCAGCTTCATCAGCACCAGGAGAGGAAGAAACCATGTCTAATTGGTCTGTTAAAAAGTCCATGTTCAATAATCCGCCTTCTTCGGAAGGATTTGCTGCTTTTTGGGCTTCAAGAGCAGCTTGTTTTTGAGCCATAGCTTCATCAGGATCAATTTCGACAGCAAATAAATTGGTTTTGATTTCACGAGGATAGTTTCCGATAGGAACTTCTAAAGAATCTGCAAGAGAATGTGCAGGGTCTGTTGATACAATTAATGTTTTTTTACCTTGTTCAGCTAACCATAACGCGGTAGCAGATGAAACAGAAGTTTTTCCAACACCTCCTTTTCCACCTACAAAAATGAATGTTGTTTTATCTTTATTAAATTTAAAATAATCTCTAAATGCCAAATAAATGACCTCCTAATAAAAATTACTTTTAGTAAGCCTGCGTATTTTCATATACTCACCACCCATTTTGAGGGAATTTTTGTCACCTCATTTTCCGCAATAATTTGGTAAATATATGAATTATCTTTAAACTTACCTTTGGTTACTAAATGTAATTTTAATTTCTTATAGTATATAAAGTTAGTTATTATAGAACATTACAATTTAACATTGTGGCATATAACATGAATAATTGACTAACATTCAAATAACTGCTAATTTTTCAGAAATTAGAATTATCATATTGAAAGATACTCCACCATAATTAAAAACTTAAAAAATATGACTTTCATGATAATAGAAGATGACATACTTAAAACTTGGTTACAGCATGAAAAAGAAGTAAATGGATTTTATCCGATTTAAATTTCAATTCACCCCCAACCATTATTATTGATACGAATAATGTTTTGTAAATTGTCCAAAAATTTCAAGTAAGCTAATGATTTTTCGAATGGTTATTTTAGGCAACAAAACATCTAAATTTTGATAAAAAAACATTTAAGTCCCATTAATAGATTATAAGAATTATTTTACATTAGTTGTTCTAAATAACTGTTTATTTCCCCAATATCCACAATTAACTACTTTTTAGAAGAATATTTTCAAAATAAATAACAAATTTACAATAAACTTTAATAAAAAAATTATTTATTTGAAATACTCCTAAAATATAATCATTGTTTCTAAACAAATGACAATCCATATTTCAGGAGTTAATATCATGTCAAAAAATACAAAAATTATTGGACTAACTATATTGATAGCAGTTATTTTACTAATTATTTTTACATTATATGCTATGTCCGGTGAAAATACTGAAACTGTTAAAATCGGATATTTGCCTACAGACCATGATTCAGCATTATTTGTCGCAAACGCTACAGGAATGTTTAAAGATGCGGGAATTGATGTGGAATTATATGAATATAATAATGGTGGTGATATGATGAGTGCAATGGCCAGCGGTGAATTGGATGTTGGTTATGTTGGAATAACACCAGTAATATATTCCATATCCAAAGGTGTACCTGTAAAAATTGTTGCAGGAGCTCAAAATGAGGGAAGCGGTTTGCTTTCCCATAGTTCATCAGTTAAGTCCATCACTGATTTAAAAGGTAAGACTATAGCTACACCAGGTGAGGCATCAATACAAAGTGTATTATTAAAATATGATTTAAAGAAACACGGACTAAGTACTTCTGATATTGAAAGTCCTACCATGAAGGTTTCTTCAATGAATGATGCATTAAAAACTGATGGTATCGATGCAATGTTAACATATGAACCTTATGTTACAATTTCAAAAGATATTAATAATCAGACTTTGGTGGAAAACTCTGCAGATATTTTACCTGACCATCCATGTTGTGTTGTAATTATGAATGAAAAATTTTTATCAAAAGAATCTGACAAATCAAACAAGATTTTAGATATTCATAAAAGAGCAACTGAGAAAATAATAGAAAATCCTCAAGGAGCGATACAATATTTACCGCCACATATCGTTCCTGATTCTGAAATTGAAAAAGAAAGTTTAACACATATCAAATGGGTAAGTGATTTGAATGACACCTATAAGAAAAATGTGAATGATTTCTTAAATATTGAAAAAGATCTGGGAATAATTACTGGAAATATACCTCAGGAAAAATTATTTTCAGAAAGTTAAATTTATCTAAGGTTTACTGGAAGGTTTTAATATGAGTAGTTTGAGAGAAGAATATAGTAGAGAGATGATAATATTACCTATTATTTTAATAATAATTTGGTATCTGATTTGTGATGTGTTTCAGCTGATTCCAAGTTACATGTTTCCTGGACTAACAGATGTTGCAAATTCATTTGTCAAGTTAGTTACTTCAGGCCAGCTTTTTAAAGATATCCTTGAAACACTCTATAAAGTATTGTTTGGTATGTTGCTAGCATCACTGGTGGGCATAACATTAGGTATAATGTTAGGTTGGTTTAAACGATTAGAAAGAATATGTAAATTAGTCATCAGTATTTTAAGGCCTATCCCCCCAATTGCATGGATTCCTTTTTCAATAATATGGTTCGGTATTGGAGTAGGACCTGCAGTATTCATAATTTTCATGGGATGCGTTTTTCCAATACTGATTTCAACAATTGATGGAGTACATAGAACCGATCCTGTTTTAATAGAAGCAGCAGAATCATTTGGAGCATCTAATAGACAGATGTTAACTGAAGTAATCGTACCATCAAGCGTGCCGTATATTGTATCCGGACTTAAAGTGGCAATAGGTATTGCTTTAATGTGTACAATTTCCGGTGAGATGATTGGATCCAGTTCCGGTATAGGATATATGATTTTAACATCCACTAACCTATTTGATACAGGTTCAACAGTAGTTGGAATGTTAGTAATTGGTGTAATCGGTATAATTTTTGATTATATCTTTTCAAAGATACAGGAAAAAATATTCTGGTAAGGTGATAATATGACATTTGAAATAGAAAATGTATCAAAAGTTTTTGAATCAGGGGACGATAAAGAAGACGTAACTGCATTAAAGGATATTAACCTTACTATTGAAACCGGAAAATTCGTATCCTTTGTAGGCCCATCAGGTTGCGGAAAAACAACATTGCTGCGTATAATTGAAGGGTTCGAAAATCCCACAGAAGGTACTGTTAAAGATGATGGAGAAATAGTAACAAAACCTTCCAACCGAAGAGGTTTTATATTCCAGAATTATTCCCTCTATCCTTGGTTAAATGTCATTGATAATGTAGTATTTGGATTAGGCATCAATGGAAAACCTGAAAAAGAAAGTAAGGAACGTGCAATGGAGTATCTTGAGAGTGTTGGACTAAAAGATTTTGCAAACAGCTATCCTCATGAATTATCCGGAGGTATGAAACAGAGAGTTGCAATAATCCGGTCACTAATTAATGAATCTAAAAGTTTATTGATGGATGAATCATTTAGTGCATTGGATGTGCAGACAAGACACAAACTACAAAAACAAATTTATAAAATTTGTAAAGAGCAAAATAAGACAATCCTTTTCGTTACACACGATATTGATGAAGCAGTATTTTTATCAGATGAAATTGTCCTTCTTTCTAGAAGACCTGGAAGAATCAAGAAAATTTTTGACGTTAAACTTGAGCATCCTAGAAATAGAGAGGATAAAGAATTTGAAGAGTTAGTTTCTGAAATTATTCAAGCAATTGATGAAGAAGATTGATTTCATCCTTTGCCTGTCCATTGAACTGCCACGACTTACGGAGTCGTGGTATTCTCAAATTCTAAAAAATAAAGTTTATTTAATTTTTAAGATTAACCATTCATTAATTATCTTTAATTTCTTGATTATTAATATAATATTAGTTTTATTAATAATTAGAATCTCTAATGCCACAAGACAAACGATAACTATCACATGTATTGCAGAGACCGGATTAATTCAAAAATGAAAAAATTCCAATATTGCGAAAACAAATCTATGAAAATTATGAATTTTGTATGTATTGCGGAAAACCCATAACTTAATTTTCCAACATCAGATGTTAAAAAAAAGTAAATTAAAAATTAAAAAAGGTTTAAGGGAAAAGAGATATTCCCATAGCTTCAATCATTGATTGGAAACCTAAAATAATAATAGCTACCCCGCCGAATATTTCAATATAATCAGCATATTTGATAGCCATTTTTGTCCCATATGCTCCAAGCAATAACCACATGACAACTGCAATTAAACTTAATCCTCCCAAAATGAATGGGTTAACATGTGCAACTGCACCCTGTGATGCAAGAATTAAGTTTTCTATGTTTCCAAAAATAAGCAAACCTGTAAATGGAGCATAGTCTTTTAGATTAACCATGATTTTCACCCATGTTCTTTGCATGAATATTTTTGACAGCCTGGTAAATTGCCTGAATACCCAATATGACTATTGCAAGACCGCCTATGAATGTGATATAGCTTGAATATTCGATTGCAACTTCTGTAGCCACTGTTCCAATAACTAACCACATTATAACCACAATTATACTTAATCCACCTAAAACTTTAATATCTACACCTTGAACAACACCCTGTGATGCTAAAATCAAGTTTTCGATATTTCCAAATATAATTAGCCCGATAAAAGGCAAAAATGCTTCTAACAAATTTATCACCTATATAATTTTTTGTCATTATTGATATTTAAATACTAATATTTTTTTACATTACCTGTATTTCAATGCAAATATTGTTTATAAATTATACACATTATCCAAAAAACAAATAATCTACCTAAACATATTATATTTCAACAATCCTCAAGTAATTAGTTCTTCTTGCTTCACCCATCGGAAATCCTCCAGTAACAACAATCAAATCTCCTTTATTAAGATTAAATTCAGTTTTAGCGATTTCCATTGCGCTTTCAACCATCTCATCAGTACTTTCGTAAATGTCAGTTATCACAGGTTCAACGCCAAAGTTCAACACAACCTTCTCAGCAATATGCTTGGACGGACAGCAAGCCATTATTATAGAGTTTGGCCTCAGATTACTGATTTTTCGGGCAGTAAATCCTGTCATTGTAGGTGTAACTATCAATTTAATATCCGCATATTCAACAGCATCAGCCACCAGTTTTGCTATTGCATCACTGATGCCAATTGAACCAATATAGTCAATATTTTTTGAATAGTCAATTGTTGACTCCACGTATTCACAGATTTTGCTCATTATTGCAACGGCCGGTACCGGATATTTTCCGATTGTTGTTTCTCCAGACAACATCACACAATCGGTTCCATCCAATATTGCATTTGCAACATCCGATACCTCCGCTCTTGTCGGTCTTGGACTTTCATACATTGAAGCAAGCATTTCAGTGGCAACAATGGCGAATTTACCTTTTTGGCGGCATTTTTTAATAATACTCTTTTGAAGAACAGGCAACTCTTCCATTGGAACATCCACTCCCAAATCTCCCCTGGCCACCATAATTCCGTCTGATTCATCAATAATTTCATCAATATTCTCAATTCCCCTTCGGCTTTCAATTTTTGAAATAATGAGAGCATCCCCTCCAGCTTTTTCGATTATTTCACGGGCTGTAATCACATCCTCCCTTGCATTTACAAATGACAAGGCCAAATAATCACATGAATGCCTTGCTGCAAAGTTAATGTCATTTCTATCCATATCACTCATGAAATCCAGCCCCAAATTGACCCCCGGAACATTGATTGATTTGTGATTTTCGATCTTACCGTCACCTAAAGCCTTCAACTGAACAAAACCATTCTCCTTTTCGACGACTTCCAATTCAAACAGGGCATTGTCTATGAGTACCTTGTCTCCCACATTTATAAAGTCGATTGCATCACTGTGGTTGACTCCAAATTCATTCTCATTTCCCTGTATGCAACTTTTACTCATTTTGATGGTATCCCCCTGTTTAAGAGTCACACCACCATCCTTAAATTTTAAAGTTCTAAATTCAGGCCCCTTAGTATCATACATGATGGCAACCGGCAAATTAGATATTTTGCGCACTTCGCGAACGACATCAATTGTTTTTAATATTTCATCTTCTGTAGCATGGCTGAGATTAATACGTGCACAGTTCATGCCTACATTGACCATTTTGCCCATAACCTCTACCGAATCAGATGCTGGACCTATAGTACATATGACTTTTGTTTTCTTCACACTATCATCCCAATAACTTTTTAATTATAACACTAAAATTTCCAATTCTAACCAATAATTCTAAACTAATTAATAGATTTCAAAGGGGAAAGATAAATAATTTTTGAATATTTTGGCGAACATTTTATTTTTTTGAACTACCTCGACTTTGGAGAAGTCGAGGATTCTTACTTCACGGGCTGATACTCTCCCATGAGAGTAGGATTACCGTGCTATCCCCCCTGTTCCAGAGGTTCATTGTTTCATCGATTAAATCTGTTAATCCTTGTTTTAGAATGTTTTTAGCGGCGTTTATGTCTCGGTCATGTGTTTT
>NZ_JAXJXF010000157.1:0-4120 GCF_036307625.1 Methanobrevibacter sp. | reverse complement strand
TAATTATAGACATATATGGCATTCAAAGTCATTATAATATAACTAAATTGTTAATTAACTATTTAACACACAACTAATAAATTTTTCCAATATCTCTATTGTGAATCCATTCACGATGCTTTCCAATAGCTACACGTACAATATTATCAATCAAATCAACTTCATCAATCTGTTTGAAATAATATTCTGCTGGTCCTTCCAAGATTTGTCTTAAATCATAAAAAGGCCTTGGTTTAACAGCATCCGCATGCATCAATCCATAATTCTTCAATAGCTTCACATTTTCTGTTTCGTATTTCTCCAGCCCAGATTTCTGCACCTTAGTTGCAACTGTCTTTTCTTTTTTATCAAATATCTTTGCAATTTGGGATGAATCGATTAATATACTAGATTCAATTAAAAGCAATGTTATTTCATGCCCTTTAACTGTTATTGTTGTTGGATGTGAATTTTCACTATCTAGTATTAATTTCATTTTATTGCCTCAATTATATATTACAATCCCTATCTAAAAAATGTTTAGCTAGGAGAATTAACTCCCAACTATTTAAGCCCTGAACTTACCTTTAATAATCCTATTAGGCGCATTCATCAAAACACCAACAGATGTAAGTATGAATAGCTTTGTATACATCGGCAGTTCATCACGGATGTCCTTTCTCATGAATTCAATTAAGGGATAGAAGTCATACACATCTCCGTCAGGACCAAGAGGTGCAACGGTTGTTCCACTGATTTTCGAATACAGGAGTTTCATTCCAGGGTTTTGATAGTCCATACCGATGTAGGTCTTCTCGGCAATTTCAGATCCGCCATCACAAACAGCAGTGCCCAACAAATCAATATTGTCAATACCGTAATATGACCTTATCTCCTCAACCGGCTCCACATGTCTGTTAGATGCAAACATATCCGACTTTAATGTAGTCAATGACTTGTAATTAACTGCCATACTGTTTAGGTTACAGAAGCTTCCCGCTGATTCCTTAAACTTCTCCTGAGCTTTAAGGATTGTAACTCCGCTGTCATCGCCTGAAGTATAATTATATGTTGCCACTTTAGGATTGTTTAAAATCATGTTGATTGCAGCCTGCTCAATACTTCTTCCAATCAATATTCCAACATCCTGAAGCATATCATTAACGGAAATCAAATTGGAATCAAGCATCTGCGCTGATACATTCAAAACACCACCGATTGTATCAATGGATATAGTGTCGCTTACTGGTTTTCTGACGTTTAGCTCCTGAAGTGTCGCTCCAGGTGCGACGTCTTTTGCCTCACCCAACTGTCCTTTCGCTATTATCTCATCGATATTGACGCGCTGGGACATGTAAGTGTAGTACTGGGAATTCTCCTCGATTTCCTGTTTTGGAATCAGTCTTGTGAATTTCATCCATTTGGCTGAAGTGTCTGCTACAATTTGTGCCATCACTTCATCCTGAACTTTTGCGTTGTTTCCTTTAGTCAACATTAATAATCACCTCCATTTTATGGCCTGCATGTACCTGTCAATGCCAGATGCGGCTTGTTCAACAATATTCCAACCTTGCTTTGTATAAACAGCTTAGTGTATTGTGGAAGCTCATCATAGATGTCCTTTCTCATGATTTCAATAATCGGATAGAAATCGGCAATGTCTGGGTCTGATGTAATCGGAGCAACAGTTGTTCCGGAGGATTTGGAATACAATACTGTTAATGGCGCGTTTCTAAGGTCGAAAGCTATATAATCCTTTTCTCCAATCATGGACCCGCCGTCGGCATGTGTGGTTCCAAGAAAATCAATGTTGTCCACACCATAATAGCTTTGTATCTCCTCAACCGGCTGGACGAGCTTATTGCTGATGTATGCCAACTGCTTGATATAGCTTAATGTCCTATATGATTCAACCATCACTGTCAAGTCGGCACCTGCACCGGAACTGCCCTTGAAGGCTTCCTGCGCCTTGATGACGAACTGTCCGAAAGCCTCCATTGTGTCCTCGGTTTGTGTGGTATTGTATTTTGGAACCTTAGGTGAGCTTACAAGAGTATTGTAAATATTGTACTCGATTTTATTTGCAATGAGTGTAGCAACATCAGCCAATAAATCCTCAAATGAAATCCTGTCACTATCAAAGACATCCTTGTTTACATTGAGCACCCCACCGACAGTATCGATGGAAATTGTGTCGGTTACGGGCTTTCTGATGTTGAGCTCCTGCAGGGATGCGCCGGGAGCAAGGTCTTTTGCCTCACCAAGCAATCCTTTTTTGATGGCCTCATCAAGATTGATGTTCTGCCTAAAGTAAGTGTAGTAGTCGGAGTTTTCCTTGATTTCCTGCTTTGGAAAGAGCCTTGCCAATCTCAACCTTTTTGCTGACTCATCGGTGATTGTCTGGGCGATCACCTCGTTTTGAACCTTGGTATCGTTTCCTTTTGTAATCATCAGTTCTCACCTATATCGTATGGTCTGAACACTTCAATGTAATTGTATGCATCTGAACTTTCAACCGGATGCATTGCAATGTATTCACCGTCATCAGATTTGATAGCTCCAGTTGAAGTTAATGCAATCCTATCATTAACGTTAATGTTTGATAAACCACTAGCTAATTTTAATCTGAACAGATGACCTAAAACTAGGATTGCAGTTTTTCTTCTACCTCCAGTCATTGTAACCGGATCGTTAACTGCAATGCCTAAAATGATTTCACCTTCAGCAGCAGTATATTTTTTAACAGTTGGTTTTCCAATATCTGAGTTGTCTGATAAGGTTACGGCATCATCAACTTTAACTTTGTCTCCAGCATATTCATATCCTGGAGTTTCTCCGGTTGGAGTAGTTACAGTAGTTGCAGTGATGGTACCTTCATCCAATAAGAAAGTTGTAACTTCTTTTCTCTCTTCAAGTAAAATAATTGAATCTGCCATTAAATATGTCCTCCACTTAAATTCTTTATTATGTAATTTATTACTTATAATATATAAATATCACTATATTATAGCTACTTTTTTAAAATTTTTGTGGAGATTAACCTTGGCACATTAACATTAACAAAAAGATTTTAGGGAATTATATTTTCTTTATCAATGATTGCTTGCTCTGCTTCGCCACTTTCAATCATGTGAATAGCTATATCAAAATTAGTTTTAATATCGCTCATTAATCTTAGTTCAGAATCCCAAACTTCATTTTCATGCTCACGAGTGATGCCCCAGATACTAGCATCTAGTTCGCCTTCAATTAAATCTTCAGCCAGTAATTCTTCATAAATTGAAAAGTATTTACTTTGGATTTCTTCACGTAATTTCTTTAGCTGTTCATAATCATTAATAATGTCTTCAACTTGAAGCGCATGTAATTTGAATCTAGCATAATCATACATTAACTTCATTTTCCTGAAACTATCAAGAACATCTCTTTCATCAGCATTACACTCATCATATATTTTTATTTTATCTTTGTTCATTATAATCACTATTTATTAATTGAATAAATCCATATAAAATCTTTTTGATATAAATCTGGGATATTATTGCTCTCGATTTGTAATATAACAAGTTTAAATCATTATTGTATTATAGACGTGATTAATATAATAAATATTATAAGATGTGTGTAATAAAAATAAATATCATAGCATTTATAAGGGTGATAAATTGGCAAATATTCATGAAATTTCTGAAGTCATATGGAACATAGCAGACTCTGTCTTGGGAAGACCATATAAAAGACATGAATATCAAAAAGTAATTTTACCATTTACTGTTCTAAAAAGATTTGATGACCTATTAAAATATTCTAAAGAAGATGTTATAGATACATATGACTCCAATAAAAACAAAACAGAATTTCTTTCACCACTCCTTATGAGCAAATCTGTTGATGAAAATGGTCAGGAACTAGGATTCTACAATTATTCTCATTTTGATTTTGAAACATTAATACAAGATCCAGATAACCTTGAAGATAATATTAAATCTTACATTAACTGTTTCAGTAGTAATGTAACAGATATTCTTGAAAATTTTGGTATTGGAAAACAAATAGCTAAACTCTCCAAAGCAAATTTATTATATTTATTAATTAAAAAGTTCAATGAAACTAGTCTTGATTTATCACCTAAAAATATTTC
>NZ_JAXJXF010000156.1:0-30504 GCF_036307625.1 Methanobrevibacter sp. | reverse complement strand
GATAATGAAAGATATCCTGTTAGTCTTTATTGGAAAAATCTTGAAAAAACTAAATAGATATCCATAAATTTTATGCTTAAAATACTTCATAAATATCAAAAAATTAAATTAATGGAAAAATTTTAAAATTCCAGGAAGTGATTCCATCATGGCCTGGATACCTAAAATGAAAATTGCAAGTCCGCCAATGAAGTTTATATATTTTGCATATTTTATAGCAATTTTAGTTCCAAATGTTCCAATCATTAGCCAGCAAGAAGCTGCAAATAAACTCAAGATTGCAAGACCTAATGGGTTAACACTAGCAGCAACCCCTTGCGCTGCTAAAATTAAATTTTCAATATTTCCAAAGACAAGCAATATTAAAAACGGTTTTAAGTCATCCATCATCTAATCATCCCTAATTGTGAAATACTGATTCATACATTGCTTGGAGACCTAAAACAAATATTGCAAATCCGCCTATAAAATCAATGAAATCAACATAATTGATTAAAAGCTGAGTTCCAAAAGTCCCAATAATTAGCCATAAACTAACGCAGGTAATACTTGCAATGGCTAATTTTACCGGATTAACCCCAGCAACAACACCTTGAGAGGATAAAACTAAATTCTCAATATTCCCAAAAATAATTAGTCCTACAAAAGGTAAATATTGTTCCAACATCCAAAATCACCATTTCCCCATAATTTGGCAAATATCCAAATTAAAAATAAATACTAATTAAAATTAACAAATTATAATATATAAAAGTATCTTTTTTTCTTTTTAAATTGATAAAAATTAATATTTTGATTAAATAATAATAATTTCAAATTATATTATTTATACAATTAACAAGGATATATTAAACAAAAAAATAAACTTCATTTTGCATTTTAATACGAATTAGCAATATTTAAAAAAAAATAAAAATTAAAAAAATAAGAGATGCATTTCAAGTGTAAACTACTTCCTTACTTCAAAATGCAAAAGACTATTTTCATCAGCGGCATCAATAAATGTATCAATCAAATCCTTTGAAACTTCATCGGCATTGATTAGAACAATTTCTGTATCGACACCAATATCACACAAACAATCATATAAAGCATCTAAATTTTTCCCATAATAATCCGGAAAATCAAATACTTCCTTTAAATAATCATGCCCATCATTATTAATTAAATTGCCGTCAATTTCCATGGTATCATACTTCTTTAAAAGTATTGTAGTGATCAGCGGTATAATACACCTTATAATTACCTGTATTGTAAACTATCCTTTCAGCTCCACGATTGGTACCGTTAGCATTAATGTCACATTCAATATATTTATCATTACTGTCCGGAAGGATGTGTTGCCTGTTTGTGAAAGTATCTCCTCCAATGCTTTTTCCGGGAGCATATTTATTAAGAGGTCCACCTTGCCATCCCAAATTACGGGCTTCATTTTTTGTAATATAATTGCTTGGAAGTTTATGGAACTCTTTGATATAGGCTGCAACCTCATCTACTGTACAATATTGGCCATCTTCAACGACATTAGTATTTTTGGAGCTAGAATCTCCTCCAAAATTTAAAAAATCAAAAAATCCTGCACTGACTGACCCCATTAAAAATAAAGCAAGTATCAATGCAAGGATTAAAGTTAACTTTTTATTCATTTAATCAGCTCAATATACTCTTTAGCAGCTTCTTTATAATGACGAAGCGGTTCAAAACCATTTTCAATCCATCTTCTATTTTCCAATACTGAATAGTGAGGCCTTGGAGCTGGCCTTGCAAATTCTGAAGCGGTGACAGGAGTGACTTTAACATCCTTTTGCGCTACTTCAAAAATATATCTTGCAAATTCACACCAGGAACAATGTCCTGAGTTGGTAATATGATAAATGCCATAATAATCAGTGCCAATTAACTGTGAAATAGCTTTAGCCAAATCAGGAGTGTATGTTGGAGTTCCGACTTCATCATAAACAACAGTAATTTCCGAATGATTTTTTGCAAGTTCCAACATGGTTTTTGGGAAATTGCCGCCATTGATTCCATATAACCATGCAGTCCTAACAATGAAGAACTTATCAAGAATTTCCAAAATAGCCTCTTCCCCTTTAAGTTTACTTTTACCATAAATACTGATAGGCCCAATTTCATCATCTTCAACCCATGGCCTTGTATTTTCACCGTTAAAAATGTAATCTGTACTTACATGCACTAATGGGCAGTCTATTTCACTACATGCGAGGGCTAAATTCCTAACACCATCGCCATTAACTGCGTAAGCTGTTTCCTGATTTTCTTCACATCCGTCCACATCAGTATATGCTGCCGAATTAATAACCACATCAGGTTTATTTTCACCAATAAATTCAATAACCTTATCTTTATCAGTGATATCTAATGTTTTAGATGTTGTAAGAATTAATTCATGCTCATCTTTTAAAACTTCAATCAAATCATGACCTAACATTCCGTTTGAACCTGTTATTAAAACTTTCATAAGTATCACTTAAAACTTTAATATGTTTAAAATATATATCTATACTTCATATATAAAAAAGGAGTTAGAATTATGAAAGTATGTATTATGGGTCAAGGATATATTGGTCTACCTACAGCCGCTTTATTTACCAGACATCATTGCGAAGTTGTTGGAGTAGATGTCAACGAAAAAATTGTAAATAATTTAAACAAAGGAATCATACACATCGAAGAGCCAGGAATAGCCGATATTATCAAAAATGCAGTTAAAAATAAAGTATATACCGCTTCACTAACTCCTCAAAAAGCTGATGCGTTTATTATTACTGTACCTACACCATACATAATTGAAAACTACAGTTGTGATTTGAGTTATGTTGTAAATGCATGTGAATCCATAATTCCATATTTAGAGAAGGGAAATACAGTAATTATAGAATCAACAATAGCCCCAATGTCAACAGATGAAACCATAAAACCTATTTTTGAAAAAGCAGGTTTTACTATTGGAAAAGATTTATATCTGGCACATTGTCCTGAAAGAGTGCTTCCTGGAAAAATACTAGAAGAATTGGTCCACAATGATAGAATTATTGGAGGCGTAACCCCAGAATGTGCAAAAAAAGCTAGAGAAGTTTATGGTCAATTTGTTGAAGGATACTTAATGTTAACTGAAGCAAAAACCGCAGAATTATCAAAATGTATGGAAAATACTTTCAGAGACGTTAATATTGCACTTGCCAATGAACTTGCAAAAATCTGTGCTGAAATTGGAGTTAATGCTTTGGATGTTATAAAAATGGCAAACAAGCACCCAAGAGTAAACCTTCATTCTCCAGGGCCGGGCGTAGGAGGACATTGTCTAGCAATTGATCCGTATTTCATTTATGCAAAAGCTCCCGAAACCGCCAAAATCATTAAATTGGCAAGAGACACCAATAATTCAATGCCTGAATTCGTTTGTGAAAATACTAAAAAAATAATAAGCGAAGGCAAAATTGCAATATTTGGAGTCTCATACAAAGGAAACACCGGAGATGACAGAGAAAGTCCGGCATATGAAATTATTGCAAGACTAAAAGAAGCAGGATTTGAAATAGCAATACATGACCCTCATATCGATAATGACAATTTTGTAAGCTTTGATGAAGCTACAAAAGATGCCGATTTAGTCTTAATATTGTGCGATCACAATGAATTTAAAAATCCTAATTATAACTTAATTTCAAAAAATATGAGAACACCAATAATATTCGATACAAAAAATATAATAAGTAAAGTTCCTAAAGGAATTAAACTATATAATTACGGGAACTTATATGAATTGAATTAAAAATCAATAGATTGGTCTTTTTGTGTATTTTGGGCACTCCAAGCTTTTACTGTAGTCCACTCACAAGCAGGTTCAGTCCAAAATGCATCATCTAATTTTAAACCTAAAGCTAAAAATACAGAACAGCACATGTAGATACTACCAGAATTAATGTCATTTTCTGATAAGCTTGTCTGATATCCGTTTAAACCTGTAAGTAACCATCCGTCAGCAGAAAAATTTTGATTTCCTGTGAATTGTCTTTTTAAAACTTTAGTTAATGCAGACCTGACTTGGGCAGGATTAATGTTTCTTGGCAAGATTTTTAGTAACGCCGCTTGAGATAACAAATGGAAAACACCGCAACGATAAGTCATGGATTTTCCAACTAAAGGATAAGTTCCTTCAGGAGAAATCAATCTTTCAAGCTGGGAAGATAATCTTGATGATCTCATTAGTTGCACATCTAAAAATTCTCCATCAGAAATTCCGTATTTTCTCAATACTGCCAAAATGTCATTAAGCATAGGATGAATAAAAATACTATTATAATAATTTAACTCAAAGGATGTGCCATCGGAATAAATTGCATCACCCAAATAGAATTCATCTCTAAATTTATGAATTCCATAAGATAAACGTTCTTTATCACATTCACCAGTAAATTCTAATAGTGTAGCTTCAATCATTGCAGTGTATAACAACCAATGGTTTTCGTACGGTGCTATAACACGTGTATTTTTAAGTTCATGGATTATTTTAGCTTGAACATCCATAGGCAAGTTTAACCAAACCTGATTTTTTGACCTGAGTAAACCTTGAGCAAATAACGCAAGTTCAACTAAAGATTGTTTAGGTTCGACATAAAATAGATAATCATTATTATGTGGATTTACCGCATTCATAATTGCTTTTATTGTTAAGCGTAAATATTTTTCTCTCATCTGGCCTTCTTCTGAACTATCAGGACCTAATTCCAACCATGAAGAAATACCATTGAATACTCTAGCAAAAGCTTCGAGATATGTGAATTTTTTTGTATCAGCGCTCTTGGCATCAACAGGCATTTTTTTCCTTAATGAACTTTTAGCCAGATTTCCCAATACAGGAAGAGCTATTTTTTGTAATGTTGAAACCCAAAAAATTCTATCTTCCCAAATTGAAGGTTGTTCTTCAATTACTGGTTCTTCTTTTTTTCTGAATCTTTTAAGAAATGAAGCACACATGATATATAATTTGTTAAACATTATATATAAATCTTCGAAAAATTGTTTTTTTTAAAAATAAAAGAGAGTTTATATATTTATACATACATAAATATTTATCATTATTAAGAGGTTGAAAATATGCCAACAATGTCTGAAAAAATATTAGCAAAAGCATCTGGAAAAAATCAAGTAGAAGCCGGAGATATTGTTATAGCAAATATTGATGTAGCAATGGCTCATGATTTAACTGGACCTCTTTCAGTAGAATCCTTTGAAAAAATTGGTACTGAAAAAGTTTGGGATTCATCAAAAATTGTTATTCCTTTTGACCATCAGGTCCCAGCTGATTCAATTGACTCAGCAAAAAATCATATGATTATGAGAAAATTCGTGAAAGAACAAGGAATTGAGAATTTCTATGACGTTAATGCAGGAGTATGTCACCAAATATTACCGGAATTAGGACATGTTGTTCCTGGAGAAGTAGTTGTAGGTGCAGATTCCCATACCTGTACTCATGGAGCTTTAGGTGCATTTTCAACAGGTATTGGTTCTACCGATATGGCAATGGTATTTTTAGAAGGTAATTTATGGCTTAAAGTTCCTGAAACAAACAGATTCAATATTACCGGTGAATTAAAAGAAAATGTATATGCAAAGGATGTAATCTTGAATATTATAGGCCAGGTTAGTGTTGATGGCTCAACATACAAAGCCTGTGAATTTGCCGGTCAGACCGTTTCAGACATGAGTGTTTCAGACAGAATGGTTTTATGTAACATGGCTATTGAAATGGGTGGTAAGACTGGTTTGGTTGAACCTGATAAAAAAACAATCGAATATGTAGAAAAACGTTCAAACAAACCTTATAAAGTATTTAAAACTGATTTAAACTCATCTTCTCTTAATATTATAGATATTGACGTGAGCGATTTGGAGCCGCAGGTTGCCTGTCCTCATCACGTTGACAATGTAAAGCCTGTAAGTGAAGTTGACCAAGAAATTGACCAAGTGTTTTTGGGTTCATGTACAAATGGTAGGTTAAGTGACTTAAGAGATGCCGCAAGGATATTGAAAGGAAATAAAGTTGCTAATGGAGTTAGAATGTTAGTTATACCGGCATCAAAAGAAATATACTCAAAAGCTCTTGATGAAGGATTATTAAAAATATTTGTAGATGCGGGAGCACTTGTATCCGCTCCTTGTTGTGGTCCATGCCTTGGAGGTCACACCGGAATTATAGGACCTGATGAAGTAAGTCTCTCTACTTCAAACAGAAACTTCAAAGGCAGGCAAGGATCACCAGATGGTAAAGTTTATCTATCTTCTGCTGCTGTCGCTGCGGCTTCAGCAATCGAAGGAAAAATTGTGGTGCCGGAGTGATAATATGAAAGGAACTGCATGGAAATTTGGAAATGACATTGATACAGACATTATCGTTCCAGGAAGATATTTAATTTATACAGATGAAGAAAGATTATCCGAACATTGTATGGAAGGTTTGGATGCTGAATTTAATGAAAAATGTAAAAAAGGAGATTTTATTGTAGCAGGGACAAACTTCGGATGCGGTTCTTCAAGAGAACACGCCCCTATTGCCCTTAAAGGTGTTGGAGTGGCTGCAGTTATTGCAGAATCTTTCGCAAGAATCTTTTATAGAAACGCTACAAATGTCGGTGTGCCTCTCCTCGAAGCCCCAGGAATTACAAAGATTGTGGAAGATGGGGATGAAATTGAAGTTGATATGGAAAAAGGATGTATTACATCCGCAAATGGAGAATCAATAACCTTTAAAAAATTACCTCCATTTATGTTAGAAATTTTAGAGCAAGGTGGATTAATTGAGTACCTCAAAAACAAAAAATAAATATCAAATTGCTGTCATTCCAGGTGATGGAATAGGTAAAGAAGTTATGGAAGCAACAATATCTGTATTGGATGAATTAGATATTGAATTTGATTATGTTTATGGTGAAGCCGGAGACGAATGCGGTGAAAAGAATGGAAATCCGCTTCCAGAAGAAACTCTAAATATTATCAGAGATTCAGATGCATGCTTATTTGGTGCTGCAGGCGAAACCGCTGCAGACGTTATTGTTAAAATACGCCAAGAAATGAAAATGTATGCAAATTTAAGACCAGTTAAAGCTTATCCTAATACTAATGCATTATTTGATGATGTTGATTTTATGATTGTTCGTGAAAATACCGAAGGATTGTATATCGCAGATCAAGAAGAATTGACTGAAGATGGTGCTATTGCCAAACGTATTATTACAAGAAAAGCTGAAGAACGCATCATAGATTATGCATTCAACTATGCAAAAGAAAACAATAAATCCAAGGTCACTGCAGTGCACAAAGCCAATGTGCTTAAAAAAAGTGATGGATTGTTTAAGGATGTGTTCTATGAAGTTGCTGAAAAATATCCTGAGATTGAAACCGAAGACTTTTATGTGGATGCAACAGCTATGTATCTTATTACTCAACCTCAAAACTTTGAAGTAATAGTAACTACTAATTTATTCGGAGATATCTTATCCGATGAAGGCGCTGGACTCGTTGGAGGACTAGGATTAATACCATCAGCAAATATTGGAGAGAATGGAGCTTTATTTGAACCTGTTCATGGTTCCGCACCAGATATCGCAGGCGAAGGTAAGGCAAATCCAATAGCTATGATGCTTTCAGCAATTATGATGCTTAGATATATTGGTGAAAATGAGCAAGCGGACAGATTTGAGTCTGCAATTTTAAAAGTACTAAATGAAGGAAAAACCCTAACAAGTGACCTGGGTGGTTCTGCAAGCACTCTCGAAGTAACCAAAGTTATTAAAGATTATTTATAATAAATAAAAAAAATGGAGACATTAAATATGAATTTTAAAAAATTAAGCAAAATGCAATTTGCTGCACTCTTTATCATATTCATTATGGTATTAAGTGGGGTTGCAGGATTTTTACTTTACATATTCCAAGGATCTTAAAAAGGAGATGAAAAAATGGCAAAATATGAAATTGCTGCAGTAGTAGCAGAATTTAATTATGACATAACACAAATGATGTTAGAATTAGCAAAAGCAGAAGCTAAAAATAGAGATTGTGAAATTACAAAAGTAGTTGCAGTTCCTGGCGTGTTTGATATGCCTCTTGTAATTAAAAAATTATTACAAAAAGGAGAATTTGACGCAATTATTACATTAGGTGCTGTAATTGAAGGTGCAACCGACCACGACCAAATCGTTGCACAACATGCTTCCCGTAAAATTGCAGACTTAGCATTAGAATATGATACACCTGTCGCTTTAGGAATAACTGGTCCTGGAATGACAAGAATGGATGCACACAGACGTGTTAAAAACGCAAAAAGTGCAGTTGAAGCAGCTATCAAAATGTGTGATAGATTAAAAGAAATCTAGTGATTAGATGGAAATTCTTAAACCTGATGAGCTAAAAGAAAAATTTACAGATCCCTGGGTTGCACCATATGAAAAAGTTTTAACTATGGTAGATGGAGATAAAGTCGAAATTATCGAATATCATCCCTGCATCTCTGGGTCTCACTGGTTATTACATCAATATCGTAAGAATTCTGAATTAATTGATTCTGCTTTTCGTGATGGAAACAAGCATGTATATTCCTGTCATGCTGGTTCTGCACCACTTGACCTGAAAGCAAGTTTTAATGCTGCTGGAATAGATGAGATTGTTATCGATGGCGATGAAGTCAAAGTAACCCATGCTGGACTTGCAGGTGCTGGCGTTGGTGCCGGAATGTGCAGAGGAATGGGTGAAGGCGTTAAATACATCGAACTTATTGAGACCGGAGGCGGGTCCAAAGTAGGAAAGGCTACTGTTGTAACTCCTAAACTTCAAAAAGTTGTTATCGGTATTGATGATACCGATACAAAAGATGCTGGAGCTACCTGGACAATGGCACATAATTTGGGTGTTGAACTTGCCGGTGAAGGTTATGAATATTTAGACCATATTATTGTTCAATTATATCCACATAACCCTCATAAAACTCAAAATTGCGTATCAATTGCTCTTACATTCGCTGTTGAAGAATCTAAAAAAGAAGAATTGATTAACAGAGTTATTGAAATTCTCAAAAGAGATACCTTATCTGATAAAACAGCTATTGCTATTTTAGAAGGTCTCGACATTCCAGAAAAATTAAGAGAATATTCAATAGCAACAAAATCTGGAATGATGGATGTTGAAACTGCAGAGGCAACTGCAAAAGAATTAAACATACCATTAATTGCAGTGACTGGCGAACAGGGAAAAGTTGGCGCTCTTGCGGCACTTGGACTTTACAACGATGTTGAAGAAGCAGTGAAAACTTATGACAAAAAATAATCTAAGAATATTTTCTTAGATTTCTTTACTATTTTTTAATTTACAGAACAAAATTCAAAAAACTGCCCTGATTCTCTTTTACAAAGAATTTATTCGATGTATAATTAGAATCTTTAAATATTATCTTTATCTGAGAATCACCATACGATAATGAAGTATTTTTAGGACTGGTTAACGTTCCTATATTTTCACCGCCAACACTAATTGAATAAGATGAATTATCTCTAAATACACCGGATGAATTAGATACGGACACATTATTTACAAACACTTCAAAGCTTGAAGAATGCCTATCCTTTGAACTAATACTGAACTTTTCAACAGATGTTACATTCTTATTCATTTTACTTTGGGTAACGACCGCTTGATTAAATACTTCATTTAAACGACTGTTTTGAATGACATATCCTGTTTCAAGACCTAGTTGTTTTCTGGCATCAAGAGGCAGTCTGATAATATAACCTTCTCCACCTCTAGAGTCATTAACAACATAACGCGCATCTCCAATTTGAATTGTATCATTTAATTTGACACCCAACGTCATCATTGCCTCATAAGGCATACGAATTTGATTCGATTCATTTTCAACAGCTACATCAACTGTAAATGGGCCTCTGACAGAAATTGAACTATCTGATGGAGAATTATCCGCATAAATTATTAAATTTCTTGAGTTCGGTTCAATTGACAGCACACCATTTTCAAAGTGAGCAGCACCAATGAATGTTGAAATCATTAAAAGCAATACTATTATCGAGATAATCATAGGAAAATGAATTTTAATAAAAGACCTGAACAAATTTTTTCCGGGATTCTTTCTAAACATTACAATGGATTTTACAATAACTTTGATAATATAATAAATTGAAATAATCAATCCTGCAGTTGAAATTATAACACCTACTGCAAGAGGAACCATTTTTACAAAAAATACTGTAAATAATCCTAAAGTAATTAAAGATAAGCCAACAATAGACATACGAATAAAATAACCAATTTCATCAATCATAACAACTCTACCATACTTATTAGCACGGCTTATAATTGTTCTAACAACTTCATTAGCCATCATATTTAAATCTGAAAGCGGAGACATATCATGCTCTATTTCACCAATGTCAACTTCCATGATAGAAATTCCAAGCACATCAGCATCAATAACGATTCCTACATCCACACCATAATCCTTTTCAAAATTAATCTTTTTCAATATTTCCTTACGTGCCGCAAACTGACCGCTTAATGGCTGTTCAAAGGAAATTTCCGGGAAAAAGAAATTAAGCAACGGTTTGGCTGTAAGCTCTGTTACACGTCCACTGGCACGTGAAAATTTAGTTTTAGTAATTTCAGCTTTTCCAAGCAAAATTGGCATAATCATAGATTCAACTTTTTTAGAAGTTAAATTATAGATATCCGCATCAATAAATGCAATAATATCACAATTAACTTCCTTATAACCAGTATATAAGGCTTCACCCTTACCCTTATTAGTTTCATGATTGATAACAATAGCTCCAGCGTTAATAGCTTCCTTTTCAGTGTTATCAGTTGATCCATCATTAACGACAATGATTTCGTCAACAAACGACACGGCTTTAATCACATTAACCACTTTCGCTACAGTACCCTCCTCATTATATGCAGGAATAATCACAGAAACCTTTTGATATTTTTTGGATTTTCCGGATTTTATACCAGCGAGTAAAAATGCGATGATTACTAAAAACCAATACAATTAAGTTCACCTGAAAATTTAATTATTTATAATTATGTTATTTAAGTACTATAAATATTATCAATTTATAACAAAAAATTATAATAATGAAAAAGCTCAAAATAAATCTATAAACTTATTTACTGATTGAATTAAAGCTTTTAAAATCTTGATTTTTGATTTAAAAAGTAAAATTCAAATTAAACTTATTTTAAGGATAGTAATTTAATGATAGTTGACACACTTCAAAATGAATTAAATTTAGCTAATTGGCAAGTTGAAAAAGTAATCAAACTAATTGATGACGGCAATACCATACCATTTATTGCAAGATACAGAAAAGATGTTACCGGTTCGCTAAATGACGAGACACTGAGAAAATTTGATGAAAGATTGAAGTATCTCAGAAATCTGGAAGACAAAAAAGAAAAAATCATTAAAAGAATTGAAGAACTTGGAAAACTCGACGATGAATTGAAAGTCAAAATCCTGAATGCACAAACTTTAGTTGAACTTGATGACTTATATAGGCCATACAAAAGCAAAAAACGTACAAGAGCGACAGTTGCACGTGAAAAAGGCCTTGACCCATTAGCTCAAATAATTTTAGCCCAAGAAGTTAAAGAAAGTGTTAAAAAAATAGCTGAAAAGTATATTGACCCTGAAAAAGAAATAAATTCAGCTGAAGATGCCATGAATGGAGCAAAAGACATTATTGCAGAAATCATTTCAGACAATTCTGAATTCCGGAAAAAAATTAGACAAAATACTTTCTACACCGGTCAAATCGAAACAAAAGCTAAAGACAAGGATTCAACTTCAGAATATGAGCTTTACTACAATTACAGTGAAGACTTAAGAAGAATACCCCCACATAGAATTTTAGCAATCAACAGAGCCGAAAAAGAGGGAATAATCAAAGGAAAAATAGTGTGTGAAGTTGATGAAATCATTAAATATCTAAACAGACATATGCTAAAAAACATTTCAAGCATTCCTGAAAAAATTGAATATAACAAACATACAACACCAATCATCAAGGAATCTGTTGAGGATTCATATAAACGACTGATATCACCGGCAATTGAACGAGAAATCAGAAACTTCCTAACCGAAAAAGCCGAAGAGAAATCAATTAAGGTATTTGCTAAAAACCTAAATCAACTGCTAATGGAAAGCCCTCTTGTTGGAAAAACCATTTTGGGTTGGGACCCTGCTTTTAGAACTGGATGTAAGCTTGCAATCATTGACAAAACAGGAAAAGTTTTAGATACAGCTTTGATTTATCCAACAGAACCACAAAATAAAGTCACAGAATCAATTAAAACCGTTCGTGGACTGATTGACAAATATAACATTAATGTAATTGCAATCGGGAACGGTACCGCTTCAAGGGAATCCGAACAAATCGTGTCTGAAATAATTAAAGGAACCAGTGTTGAATACATAATAGTCAACGAAGCTGGAGCTTCTGTCTATTCGGCTTCAAAATTAGCGGATGAGGAATTTCCAGATTTTTCAGAAGGTGAACGCAGTGCTGTTTCTATTGCAAGAAGATTGCAGGATCCATTGGCGGAACTTGTTAAAATCGACCCGAAATCCATTGGTGTCGGTCAATATCAACATGACATGAATCAAAAGCAGCTGTCCGAGTCTTTAGGTGGAGTTGTTGAAAAGGTAGTAAATGAAGTTGGGGTGGATCTGAATACCGCTTCAGTGAGTTTACTCAATTACGTATCAGGTATTGGAAATACAACCGCTAAAAACATTATTACCTACAGACAGGAAAACGGAAGCTTTAACAATAGAAAGGAATTATTGAATGTTAAAAAGCTTGGTAAAAAAACCTTTGAGCAATGCGCAGGGTTTGTAAAAATAGACAATCCAGAATATCCTCTGGACAACACTACCATACATCCTGAATCATATGATGCAACATTTAAACTGTTGAAAAAGCTAAATTATTCGGCTGAAGACATTGGAAAATCAAATCTAAAGTTAGACCATATCAATGTAGAAGAAATCTCTGAGGAACTGGGTATCGGAACTGAAACATTGAAGGACATCATAAAAGAACTTAAAAAACCCGGTCGTGACCCTCGTGAAGATATGCCAAAACCGATTTTAAGGAAAAATGTCTTGACTTTAGAAGATCTGGAAATTGGAATGATAATGCAGGGAACTGTTAGAAACATTGTTGATTTTGGTGCATTTGTCGATATCGGTGTTCATCAGGATGGCTTGGTCCATATTTCGCAATTAGTAGCTGATAGATTTGTAAAACATCCTCTTGACATTGTCAGTGTTGGAGATATTGTTGATGTTAAGGTTTTAGATGTAGATATCAAAAGAAAAAGGATTAATTTATCTATGATTATTTAAATTTCGAGTTTGATTTCAAATGTTAGATACAGAATTTTAGTGTTTTTAGTGCATGTTTCATTTAATGAATCTATCTTCTTTTAATCTTTTAACTTTTGGTTGTAAATTATGAGAAATTTGTTGGTTTTTTTAAAACACAATAATATAAACATATATGAATTTTACAATATAATATAAATTTTATAACATGGCATCAACTATGAAGATTTAAAAAATTTATAAAGGACTTAAAATAAAATATTGTATATTTATTATTTATAAGAAGGGATTTTTGAATGACACCAAAAATAATGATTATTCTTGGAAGCGGTTCAGATATCGCTATTGCGGAAAAAAGTATGGACATTTTGGATAAACTTGAAATTCCATACAGTTTAAAAATCGCATCAGCACATAGAACCCCTAATTTAGTTCGTGAGATTGTTCAACAAGGTACTGATGCAGGAATTGAAGTTTTCATTGGAATTGCAGGATTGGCAGCTCACTTACCGGGTTCAATAGCTGCATATACGCCAAGACCGGTTATTGGAGTTCCGGTTGATGTAAAAACTAACGGTATAGATGCATTGGAATCTATGGTTCAAATGCCTTATCCGTCTCCTATTGCAACTGTCGGTATTGATAGGGGAGACAATGGTGCAATTTTGGCTGCCCAATTTATTGGACTTCACGATGAAGAGGTACGTCAAAAAGTAATTAAGCTAAGAAAGGAATATGCCGAAAAGGTTAAGCAAAGCAATGAAGATATCATTCAAAAGATTGACAGGCCATTCATTGACAATGAATTTTTAAGAATTAAAAATCTCGAAATAAATAAGGTTAAAGTCGATGAAGATGCAATAATTAACTGTAAAAACAAGGATGCAGAGGTAGTAATTATTGTTGGAAGACAAACTGATGTCGGAACAGCTAAAAAAGTCTCTGTAATTTTAGACAGGCTTAAAATAACACATGACACCAAAGTTGTCTGTCCAATAAGGTCCACTAAAAAATTTACCAACTATGTCAAATGCATGAAAAATGCCAAAATTTTCATTGGAATAAGTTCCAACACATCACAGGTGACCGGTGGAATTGTCGGCCTAACAGAAAAACCGGTTATCGGAGTTCCATGTACCAATGAAAATGGTGATGATTATATGCTTACAACCGTCAGTATGCCACCTGGAGTTCCTGTTGCAACAGTTGGTATAAATAACGGTAAAAATGCCGCTGTACTTGCTGGTGAAATTCTTTCCATTGACAATCCAGAAATAGTTCAAGTTCTTGAAAAATTAAAAGACAAAAAAATTAACTTATAGTGATAACATGAATATTAACGATGAAAACATCATAGAAATTACAGACGAGCTTTCTTCAGAGTATGAAATCTCAAAAGTATTAAGAAAATATCCTAAAGACACAGTAATTGTAAAAAATGTCAAAGGATATGACCTGCCTGTCGTGACCGGAATCTGCAACACTCGTGAAAAAATAGCCAAATCAATCAACTGTGAAGTGTCTGAAATTACTGAAAAAATTATAGACGCTATGGAAAAACCGCTTAAAGTAGATAAATTTACAGATTTCTCAGAATATAACAATTTAGAAGTTGATTTGGATAAAATTCCTATTTTAACTCATTATAAACGTGATGGTGGAGCATACATTACCGCAGGCGTTGTATTTGCACGTGACCCAAAAACAGGTATTCAAAATGCGTCCATTCACAGGATGATGGTGCTTGACAACAAAAGACTTGTTATCAGAATCGTGCCTAGAAACCTTTACACTTATTTCCAGAATGCTCAGGAAGCCGGAAAAGATTTGGACATTGCAATAGCAATTGGAATGGATCCTGCAATATTGCTTGCAAGTACCACTTCAATACCAATTGACTATAACGAAATGGAAGTTGCCAATGCATTTAAGGATGGAGAACTTGAATTAATCAAATGCGGAGATTTAGAAGTTCCTCAAGCAGACATTATTTTAGAAGGTAAAATCTCTGTAACTGAAACCGTTGCAGAAGGTCCTTTCGTTGATTTGACTGACACTTATGACATTATCCGTGACCAGCCAATCATTAACTTAGAAAAAATGCATATCAAAAAGGACAATCCTTACTATCATGCAATTGTTCCAGCCGGATTTGAGCATAAGTTGTTGCAAGGCCTTCCACAAGAGCCAAGGATATATAAGGCAGTTAAAAATGCGGTTCCTACAGTTGAAAATGTTGTCTTGACTGAAGGAGGCTGCTGCTGGTTGCATGCTGTAGTATCCATCAACAAGCAGACTGAAGGTGACGGTAAAAATGCCATTATGGCCGCATTATCTGCACACCCCTCATTGAAACATTGTGTTGCAGTGGATACAGATGTGAACATATTTGATGCAGAAGATGTTGAATATGCAATAGCTACCCGTGTTAAAGGTGACCGTGACATTATGATTGTTCCGAATGTGCGCGGTTCCTCTTTGGATCCTGTAGCTGAAAGTGATGGAACAACTACCAAAATCGGTGTTGATGCAACAAAATCACTTAAAACATTGGAAAAATTCGAAAGAGTTAGTTTTGGAGAGTAAACTAACTTTTAATTTTACTTTTTTTAAAAAAATTTAAATATTACCTAAATAGACACTATTTATACCTTTTTCCTCAGCAATTTCTTTTGCTTTATACAAAATCCCCTGCCTTGTCGGGGAAATATCATCCATTTTATAATAAGGAAATGCTCTTGAAAAGTGAAGGGGAACTTCGGGACCAAGTTCAGTGACCACAAAATCACATAGCTGGGTAATTTCATCGATTGAATCATTATAATCATTGATGATTAAATTAGTGATTTCTAAGTGTTTGCCTTCCAGATATATTCTTTTTAGATTATCCAAAACCACATCCAAATCTGCGCCACAAACTTTTTTGTAGAAATCTTGTGACATGCTTTTCAAGTCTATGTTGAATGCATCTACAAAAGTCAAAACCTCTTCAAGTGACTTTCCGGAATAATACCCATTGCTTACATAGATTACCTTCAGCTTTTTTTGCCTTGCAAGAAGAGAAGTTTTTTTGGAGAAAGGCAAGTGTATCGTAGGTTCATTATAGGTCCAAGCAATTGACTTACAATTATAATTAAGTGCATTTTCCACAATTACCTCTGGTGTTATTTTAATACCTCTCGAATTAATGTCATATTCATGTGATATCATATAGTTCTGGCAATGCAAACATGTCATGTTGCATCCAAAACCTCCAATTGAGTATGTAAATGTGCCAGGTAAAAATTTATTCAAAGGCTTCTTTTCAACAGGATCAGGTGAAAGTGAGGAAACGATACCATAAGACTCATCATATAGCTCACCGTTGATGTTTTTGTGCTGTCTGCATATTCCAACTTTTCCATCTGCTATTTTACAGTAGTTTGCACAAATCTCACAGCGAATTTTTTGTGTCTTGGAACTTTTTTTATATAAATCATTATTTACTAACATAATGCTCATAACCCTTATTTTCAATTCTTTCAACAAATCCATTTTCCAAGGTAAGTTCCACCACATCAGAATCTGTTACCTCGCCAATTACTTTGTAATCAATCGATAATTTTTCCAAATCATCTTTTGAAATAGTAAACAGTAATTCAAAATCTTCACCAACATGCAATATTAAATCCAAATAATCTAAATTAAGTTCACCAGCCAATGACTTATACTCATCGGAAATGTTCAACATTTCCTCATAAATCATAAAGCCATAATCATCCTTTTTGATTTCATACAGCTCGCTTGCAAGACCATCGGTAATATCAGTGGCAGATGTTGCAAAATCTTTTAAAATTAATCCTTCATCAATCCTTGCATTTGGTTTTAAGGCACTTTTAACATAAATATTGTCAAAAGTATCCAATTCAAATCCCAAAGCCGCCAGTCCAATATCTCCAGTAATGGCGACTAAATCTCCAATATTGTATGTATCCTTCATCAACGGTTTATCGCATAATCCCAAAGCGGTTCCTGAAATAATAATTTCAGATGCTTCATTGGTATCTCCTCCGATTAAGGGGATTGAGTAATGTTCACATGCATTTAAGACTCCATCAATAAGCTCTTTAAATGCATCTAGACCCATATCCTTTGGAACAGCAACTGACAGTAAAAACCCCAATGGTTCAGCACCCATTGATGCAAGGTCACTCACATTAACTGTAACAGCTTTAAATCCCATGTCAAAATAAGACATATTATCCGGAAAATGTCTGGATTGAATCAGCATATCACAAGTGGAAATTAAATTTGTAGAATCAAATTGAGTGATTGCTGTATCATCAGGAGTAATGTGCCTAGAATGAGAAATAATGTATCTAACAAGTTCTTTTTCACCAATATCCGAGACTTTAAGAGACATGATATTAGTTTAAATTTTAAAATAAATAAATTTTAAGAAAAAAAGTTGAAAGTGTTTCAGACTATAAATTATCTGAAACTCTATCTTTGATAATTTCGTATAGACGTGTGTCGATGCCTAATGGGTCTGTCAATACAATTTCACCATCAAACTCAAATGTTTCCTCATCATGGTCATGATGGTGGTGATGATGATGTCCGTGACCGTGTCCATGGTCATGACCGTGATGATGGTGGTGATGATGATGACCGGATACCTCTTCCGCATCAAAATCGCTTTCAATACCTAACAATTCAGGTATGTCCCTTTTTGTATGAAGTCCATGAGCGACAAAAACCGGCACTACAACAATTTTCTCCAAATCATTTTCACTGGTTAATTTATTGATTGTTTCTGGAATTCCTGGTTTTCTAATTTCCATGAAACCATATTCTACAGGCATATCTGGAAACTCTTCAGCATACATTTCCTTATAAGCTTTGATTACTTCTTCTCCATCGTCCAATCTAGAACCGTGAGATAATAACAATATTCCTGTTTTTTTATCTGACATATTTTATCATCCATTAAGTAAATTATAGTTAAATTTTAAGTTAAATTCAGTTAAGTTATCTTGAATAAAAAATTTTTCAAAAAAATATATGAAAAATCATGATTTTTCATTTATCATACTAATCAAAATATCAATTAAGATATCATCCGCTTTAATAGGTTCCGGATATAATATCTCACCATCAAACTCCACAGGAGTTAAATCGTGACTGTGGTCATGACCATGCCCGTGAGAGTGTGAATGTGAATGTGAGTGCTCATGGTCATCCAAAAATCCTAAGATATGTGGAATATCATGAGTTGTATGCATTCCAGGAGCAATAAAGACCGGTACAACCACTAATCTTTCCAAATCATTTTCATCTACCAGTTTATTGATAGATTCAGGGATACTTGGACCGCATAGTTCCATAAATCCGAAACTTGATGGATATTCGCAAGTCTTTTCAAACTTATTGTATAATTCAGTTGCAAATTCCTTATTGTAATTCAATCTAGAACCGTGAGTTACAAGTAAAATTCCAGTTTTTGCACTGTCATCCAACTTGGATTCTGATAAAGATTCATTGATTCTTTTATCGATAATATCCAAAAGCTCATCTCTTGGTCCGATAGAACCCAATAGCTCGATTTCACCATCAAAGTCAACATCATCAGCAATTGAAAGGTAATGTTCAGGCGGATAGTTTCCATCCGGACATCTTGGGTCAACTTCCAAAGGTTCGAGACCCAACAATTGCGGAATGTCAATGTTAGTATGAATACCTGGAGCTAAAAATACAGGAAGTGCAATGATTCTTTGTAAATCGTCAACTTCCTCTTTTAAAATCTCCACAGCACCTGCAATTGTAGGTTCGGATACTTTCATATATCCTATTTCAGTTGCAAGGCCTGTTTTTTTGATAAACTTTTCTTTTATTTCAATAAATACTTCTTCTGCATAAGGCAAGGTACTTCCATGACTTACTAAAATGACAGCAGTATTATTTGATAACTTTGAATTTGTATCCATAGGAGATTACTCCGTCCTCTCCATCTTCTCTGATTCTTCTGAATACCATTTCCACATCGTCACCGATTTCAAGATTTTCAACATCACAATCTACAAGTTGTGAAGTCAATTTAGCACCTTCTTCAAGTTCAATGACTGCTACAGCATAAGGAGCTGATTTTTTAAAGTTGTCCGGTGCTGATCTGATTACTGAAAATGTGTGAATTTTACCTTTTCCTGAAAATTGGAAAGGTTCGAGATTACCTTTTCTTCTACAGTTAGGACAAACTACACGAGATGGGAAGAATAATTCTCCGCAAGTGGTACATTTAGTACCTATAAGATTATATCTTTGTTGTATATGACGCCATGTTCTTACAGTATCTGACATGTAAATCCTCCATATATTTTCTAATAAGTATAGTATCTAATCAATAATATAAATAACTATTTTTTTTATTACTATTTTTCCTTATTTTTTAAAAATGTAATACACAATAGTGCAAAATCACACCTGCACACTTGCAAAATAAATTTATTAATTCATGTCTAATTTCAATATTATGAAAATCGACTCCAAAGGGAATATAATAGTAGGCAGTGTTGCTATTTTGATTTTATCACTGTTATTGATATCAATTTTTATAATAACAAGCATGAATTACATCGAAAGTGAAAATGTCGAATTAAAATCAAATAATAATTTCAAATATATTATTGATGACTACTCAAGAAACCTGGAAGTTCTGGGAAGGGACTCAATAGCCGAAGCAACTCAAAAGGTATATAACGGTTTGCCTGTTTTTAACAGTGAAAATCAGATTAAAAAGAATCTTGATAATCGATTAAAAGAGGCTAATAGGGATTATGAAAAAAAATATGGAGTAAAAATTTCATCAGAAACTGTCTCTGTTGAAAATACTGACAACCCTTGGAAAGTATTGTTTAAGGTTAAAATCTATGCCCAAAAGGACAATATCAAATATTCAAACATTATAGAGAAAAATGCATCGATTGAAGGTTTAAGGGATCCTCTGCCACTTGCAAAGCTTACAATAGCATCAGGAATTTTAACTTATGATGACCAAATCCATTACAAAAATGCAATAGCCGGATATATGGTAATCCATAATTTTGAATCACCCGAATCATATATAGAAGCTACTGCGCCTTTATATATCAAAAAATGTCCCTACGATCCATATGTTCATCATGGAGACCCAGGAGTAATAGACGACTGCTTAGATAAGGGATATTTTCATGAAAGTGCAGATGGAAGCTGCTATCTCTGTAGGCTTGAAGGCAAGGGAAAATGTCCGCATTACGGTATGGAAGTATTTATCCAAACTCCAATGGCACAAAATGAATCCTTATCCTGTTCTGATCATGTTGTTTTCAGCGATCACTATAATGGTGAAAAGCTTGTTACACCTAAACATCATGTTCTGACATTGGATTCATCCCATAAGAAAAAATATGGTTTGGCAGGTGAACTTTATGGACTGTAGAGGAAACATTACGATTGAAATAGCAGTTGTATTAATAATAATTCTAATGATTGTCGGAATCATCCTTTCAATAAACGAAATCAGCACGCAAAAAATAGTTAAACAAGGTGAAAACGAACATATTGAAACATTTATTGAAGAAACCGTTGTTAATTTAATTAATAATCCAGGAACTCCAAATAATTGGGAAGTTAACAAAAAGGGAACTCCTGGTCTTGCTATAATTAACGAAGAAGGACAAGTCATTCCAAATAGTGTATCATATACAAAATTTATAACTCTTGGAAATGACTATGAAAAATTTGCAACTAAAATACTGTTTAACTCCAAAATAAAAACATCCATGGAACTAATTCCACATGAGAGTAGTATTTCAAGTGTAAAAATAGGCAACACTGAAAACTCAAATAACATCCACTCCGTCAACAGATTGGTAAAATGTGATTTCTTTAAAAAATATGTGCTTAAAGATTTTCAAAACGAGGGTAAGTGCAATCGTAATCATGACCAAAATTCCCATAGCTGCAATTGTTTTAAAGTGTTTAAAGGTAATTTAAGGGCTTCTGATTATTATTTGCTGGTGGATGATGATGAAAAATATAATTTAAACTATTTTATGGGCTCAACACGTCTCGTCAAGGAGAAAACTTGGCAAAGAATAACCAGCGATGAAATATATCTAAACGATGAAATCAATTTCTATGATGATTCAAGTGCAATTGTCTTTATTCACTTTGACAAGCCTAAGGCAAAGGCCTTTCTGGTAAGTGTTCCCAAAAGCTTTGATATAAATAAACTTGATTATGACTATTTCAAGACAAATGATTGTGAATTTATTCTGAAGGCATGGTATTAGACTAGAAGACTAAGAATCAAAAGAGAAACTGAAATCAAAATCAAGCTGGAAATAGAATCTGTAACGCTTGTTGAAATTGGAATAACTATATTGTCAGGATCCAAATTATGATTATAGGAAATGGTAGAAATGTAATAAACTACAAACACCATAATAGTAAGCAAAATAAGACCGGATAAAGTACTGATAGGAAGTATTACGTTAAAACCAACACCAATTGTTCCAAACATCAATGAAGATGATTCCGCTAGAATTCCTATGAATGGGAAAACAACAATAGCCAATATAAAGCAGATTAAAAAGTTATGTAATGCTTCCCCTTCCGGTTTTCTTAATGGTTCTACAAGCCCTGAGTGAAGACCTGAAGATAATCTTGCTCCTAAAATACTAATTAAACTTCCACATTCTCCTGAAAATAGAGGAATCAATGTTAACAAACTTGGATTTGTAAGTAATGTCTCAACTGAACTGTTTAAAATTCCACCTGCAGAACCTCCTAAAAAGGAGCATAAAAGCAAAATAGGTGTAGATTGTTTTAAAATTGTTCTTGTCTCATCTGATAAGCGGTAACAATAAATGAAACTAAACAAAACCGCAATTATAATTACAACCAAGACAATATCCTTAACTATATAATTTATATCGATGACATGTAAAATAAAGGTTGAAGCGATAATTGCAGGCAAGGTAAATAAATCTCCGAATGCGGCAATGATTGGGCTTGTTATATTGTCAGGATCCCAACCGTGCTCAAAACTTTTAAATGAAACAAACATTGTGATTGGAAGCATGATTAAGTTTGAAATAATTCCTGCAATTGTACAAATTAAAATAAAATCAATTAACTCCATTGACTGGTAATGTAACAGAATACAGAATATTTTACCGACAATGCCTAAAAATATAGATAAAACAAGTGTAAGCACAAATGAAGAAAAAATATTATAATTTACTTCTTCAGAGAAACTAAATTTAGGAGATATCAGACCAATATGTAAACTAGTTGACAATCTTGATGCAAATGACCCAAAAATATTTCCTCTCATACCAATTGCACCAGGAATAATTACCAATAGTCCTGGAAATGTTTCGAGGAAAAATGTCATTTTACCAAGTATAATACCTGCTATTAAATCCCCAACAGCACAAATTAAAAGGGCTATTAAACCTTCTTTTAGAATATTGTCATGTTCAGCGTAAAAATCAGCAAACGCTCGAGTAGATAGCGAACTGCGAATCTTCTTCTGTTTGTCTTTCACATGTATCACTACCCACAATCATTTATAACACAACCTAGTCTTCATCCTCTAATTCATCTGGAATATCATCTAAAGAACAAGCTCCCGCAGCTAATTTTTCAAGTAAATCAGCCCCTTCGTCTGTTCCTTTCAAAATCAATGAATCGTTAGCCAACAACATAGTATTTTTATCAGGTCCATAAATCCATGAAGAACCCCTTCTAATAGAAATTACTCTCATACCAGTACGATTGACTAAAAGTAAATCGCCTAAAGTACTATTAGCTAATTCAGATGATTCATCAACAGTAACTCTAACAATACTTTTGTCTGATTCTTCCATAACCCTTTTAAATACTGGATGTGGTTTAAAACCTGTTAAAACTAAATCAGCTAAATCTTTTGCTGCATTTGCCATGGTTTCTGTAGCTTCAGCGATTTCAAGCAATGCTGTTAATTTTTCAGCATCTTCATATGATCTAGCTGCAACCAACGATTCCATTTTAATTTGATAATTCATTGAGTTAACTTCATTTTCTAATGTAATAACTTCTTCAGCAGCGGTTTTGCTGTTGAACAATACTGCGGAATAAGCCAAATCAACCATCAATTCCGACATATTTTTCATTTCTATTAAAAGATTTTTTATTGACAATTAAATTACCTCATAAGTCATTTGGATTTACATGTAATAAGCATGCCTTTCTAAGTTTTAATAATGTTTTCTTCTTTGATTTTAAATCTTCAACATCTTCTAAAATGTTTTCTAAAGGTTGTCTTAAGCATTCGACTGCTTCCTTTTGGTGTAGCCAATGGCAATTGGTACAGTTCCAAACACCTTTGCCTTTAATCCATTCTCCACCTGTTGCAGAATCTCCACATGGATAAAATGGACAATAACAGAAATCGCAATACTGGCCATCAAAGTGACATGGATAATATTCACACTCCCTATTTGGTCCATGTGCAATTTCCCCATTTAAGAATTTTTCATAATGATTTTGTGATAATTCATGGATTTCGGATCTTATAACATATCCTCTTGGTGTTACAAGCTTTCCATCCTGCTCGTAGGTAATATCATTTCCAACAAGTAATGTACATGACATATTAACAATGTCTTCAGTTAAGTCTTTAATTTTAACAATAGTTGCTTTTGGAGGCTCATAAGTACTATCAATAATACCAATTAAAGCATTTTCACCTTTAATATCTAAAACACACTGTTTAAATCTTCTAAATGGTTCTTTACGTGTTTTACTAATTGGATTATATATTGCAACAATTAAATTTGCTTCAAGTGCATATCTCAACTTCTTTTCTATTTCGGAAAGCGGAGTTAAAATATTACTTAAACTAATTGCAGCAAAGTCATGTAAAGGTGCTCCCAGATGGCTTGATGCATAATTCAATGCAGATACTCCAGGATAAACTTTAATCTCAACACCATCATATTTACTAACAATTTGATACAATACATTCGCCATTCCAAAGACACCAGGATCTCCGGAACTAATTAATGAAACTGTTTTGCCTTCCAAACTTTTTTGAATAGCAAACTCAGCTCTAGCTATCTCATCACCCATACCTTTTTTAACAATTTCCTTACCGGAAATCAAATCCTCAATTTGGTTGATGTATTTTTTATATCCTATGATAACATCTGACTCTTCAATAGCTTTTACAGCTCCCAGAGTCATGTTATCTCTATTCTGTCCAATACCAATTACATTAATCATGATTATCTGCTATAATTTGTATAACTAGTATATCCATATCCACTGCTGGAACTGCCTGAACCACTGGAACTGCCTGAACTACCTGAACTACTGGAACTAGATTTGCTGTAGTTAGTATAGGAAGTTGCACCAGTAGAACTACTACTACCTGTGTTGTACAATTTTAAAACAGAATTTATAACAATACTATTTTCATTAACTGTCAATCCAGAATCCTTATAAGTAGCATTAGCTTTTGCTATAATTTTATAAGATGGAATTTTACTAATTACAATCTGACCAGAACTTGAATTAGGAGATTCATAACCTAAAGCTTCTATAGTAACTGTAAAATTCTTTTTATCAGGATTGTCATAAGTAGTAACGTTCATGGAATCAACATTAACTCCATCGACCTTCGACAATGATTCCATCTTTAAAGCAACATCTTTTTTATTAGTAATATTAAGATGAGTTGCATCTTTAATTAACATATCATTGACTTTTGCTGGATTAAATATTCCAGTGATTTTTGAAATTTGCATATCTATCAATCCCTGAACATTTGGAGCTTCTGAGGTTACAATTGTATATGAACTAACAAGTCCAATTTCAAAGAATATAACAAATAATACAATGATTAAAATAATTCTAAGTACTTTATTTGCCATTTTATCACAATCATTAAAAACTTATTATTTATAATAAGTATATTATAATAATTTAAATTCTATTTTTAATATATAATAAATATAACGAAAAAGAAAAAAAATTCACATTAAAAATTCTCAAAGTTTATTAATATAGAAAATTAAAATTCTAATTAGTATGTCAACTAATAAAATTCTACTAAAATTTGCAAAAAAGGGAATCAACCTATCACCTGAAGCTTATAACCGAGTTATTAATGCAGAAAATCCTATAGATTTTGCATCTTCACTAATAGTTAAATTAAAAAGTGATAAATTTACATCAAAAGATTTAATATCAGTTAGTGGTGAAACAGTTGATGAACTTACCGGAATTAAACCTATAGAAGAAAATAAAAGTCAAAAAACTTTAATAAATTCTGAAAAGGAAGAAAAATCTAAACCAATTAAACAAAAAACCCAAACAATACGAAAACCAATAAAAAAAGAACCCGAAACAAAACCAAAAATAGAACAAAAACCAAAAGCAAAACCAATAAAAAAAGAACCCGAAACAACACAAACACCACAAGAAAAAATTGATTCAATAGAAAATTTGAAAAAAGATAGTGATGTTAAGGAAAAACACGTGAATGAAGTAATTTTAGAAGCATCTGAAACTGTTAAAGATGAAAAAATTAAATTCAAAAGAAATTTAGAGAAAAGTAATGTCCAATATGATTTCAAAATTATTCAAGATACAAGTAAAAAATCATACACAAGTGGTGAACTCGAAAACTTAATCTCCTACTTCAAAAGTAGGTATGAAAAACTATACAATATTCTATCTAAAAGACCTGAACTTAGAAACCCTATAAAAGTAGCAGACATTGATGATTCCCAAGACAGTTTAAGCATGATTTTAATGGTCAAAGAAATCAGATCCAGCAAAAATGGCCATAAGATTGTTGAACTGGAAGACGATACAGGAAACATATCTGTTTTATTCTCACAAAATAAAGAAGAATTATTTGAAGAGGCAGAAAAATTAGTAAGGGATGAAGTAATAGGAGTTATTGCCAATAAAAGTGATGATAATCATTTTGCTTTTGGTCAGCAAATTATCAAGCCAGGTGTATTAAGAGTTCCTGACAAGGAAATGGACTTTGGAATTGTATTTTTATCAGATGTTCACATCGGAAGCTTAACATTTCTTGAAGACGCTTTTCAAAGATTTATTGATTGGATTAACTGTGATTTTGGTACTGAAGAGCAAAGAAGAGTTGCTGAAGATATCAAATATCTTATTATTGGAGGAGATATTGTAGATGGAATAGGTGTCTATCCAAATCAGGATCAGGAACTTGTAATTAAAGATATTACTGAGCAATATAATGAAGCTGCAAGATTTTTAGGAAATATAAGAAGTGATATTAAAATTATCATTGCTCCTGGAAACCACGACGCTTCCAGAGTTGCAGAACCGCAGCCTGCCGTTCCAGAAGAGTACGCTAAAGCGTTATATGAACTGGACAATGTAGAATTTATTTCAAATCCTGGTGTCGTTTCATTAGATGGAATTAATGTTTTAATTTACCACGGACGTAGTTTTGACGACTTGGTAATGGCTGTAAAAGAATTTAGTTATGAAAGAAGTGACTTACTAATGGAGGAACTACTTCAAAAAAGACATTTAGCTCCTATTTATGGTGAAAGAACACCATTAGCTTCAGAACTTGAAGATTATTTAGTTATTGATGAAGTTCCGGATATTCTTCACACCGGACATATTCACGTGAATTCATATAAAAGATATAAAGGAATTCATTTAATCAATTCAGGAACATTTCAGACTCAGACAAGCTTTCAAAAGATTCATAATATTGAGCCGACTCCTGCAGAAGTTCCTGTTATTCATAAAGGAAAATATAAACATTTCAAATTTTTATAAGAGGTTATCTAATGAAAAAAAATATTGATGAAATTATTAAAGTTTCAAATGAAATCTACGAGAAAGGTTTAGTTTCAGGAAAAGCTGGAAATATAAGCGCCAGATTTAAAGGAGATAATGGGGATATTATAGCAATTACTCCAACTTTAAAATCATTATCAAACCTAAAAGAAGAGGATATTGTTTTAGTTGACTTGAATGGAAACATATTAACCAAAGGAAAACCTTCTTCTGAAGTTAATATGCATCTTGAAATTTATAAAAAAAGATCTGATGTCAATGGAATTGTCCACACACATTCACCCTATGCAACTGGATTTGCACATTCTTCCAAAAGAATTAAAAGATACGAAGGATTTGGTGAAATTAAAACTCCATTTTTGGCTGAAATCGATTATGAAAAACCAGGTAGTGATGAATTAGCTAAAAATGCCAGTGAAGGTCTTGGAAGCGAAGATGTACTAATTCTTAAAAAACATGGAGTAATCTGTGTTAATGAAAATTTAAAAGAAGCAGCATTACTTGCGGTTTTTGTTGAAGAAACTGCAAAAACTCAATTCGTAACTTATATGTTAAATTCAGCTGAAGATAATATTTAATCTTCATCTGAAAAAACATTTGATTTCTTTCTTGAATTCATTCCTTCTTCAATCATCTTTAGGATTAAACCTGATAAGGAAGTGTCTTCATCAATTGCAATTTTCTTTAATTCTTTTTTTAAATCTACGGGTAGATTTATAGTAGTTTTACTTATGTCTGACATATATAATTATATAATAATCAGTAAATATAAATCTTACTATAATTATATATAATAGAACCTTTATTACCAAAAAATATTTAAGTACATGATAAAATATATAGTATTTAATACATAATTTGACTTGTTTTTAGTAATATTTTTGGAGGGGTAATTATGAGTAATGAAACTATTGATGAGGTATCTGAAATTCTTGAATACATTACAGAGAATAACACTGTTCCTCGTAACATAAGAGAAGCAGCAAGTGAATCTAACGAACTATTAAAAGATGAAAGTCAAGATCAATCTGTTAAGATTAGTACTGTTTTAGGAAAATTAGATGAAATCAGTAATGATCCAAACATTCCTGTTCATGCAAGAACTTTAATATGGGAAGTTTTATCAAAATTAGAATCCATCTAATTTCTTTTTTTAATATTTTAATTTTTTGATATAGCGATTGCTATTGTAACACCATTATATGACGTTTTTTTATAAATCAATTTTGAATCAAAACCTGCCATTATCAATGCTGATGGTTCACAGACACCATATATTCCAAATTTGGATTTGACAAATTCTGATTTTTGTATATCATCAGATTCAAATAGCTTCAATTTATCCAATTCTACGAAATTAATTGGAATATTCAGTTTATTAGATAAATCCAACATTCCTTTTTCATTTTTTTTAATTTCAGCAGAACATAATTCATTAATTCTGGAAATATGAATATTCAACTCACTGATGGAACATTTAAGTCCATCATATAAATCTTCACAGGATTTTCCACGTTTGCATCCCAATCCAACAACAACTTTACGTTCTTTTAATACCAACTTATGACCATCCAACTGAACATGTATTTCATCTGTATTTATTTTTGATGAAAAATTTATAGAGATATCTATTTCAAGTGTATTATCATTTAGATATTCAAATAAATAATCAAAATTTTTATCAGGATTTATGAAAAATGAAATTTCTTTTCCTTCCAAAATTGATTTGTTGAAAAACAGTATTTCTTTTGTATTATCAATTGATAAATAAAGGTCTTTGGCAAGAACATCAATGCCTAATCTTTTATTTACATCAGTTGATGTTGTTATTACCGGTGTTGCGTCAATCAGACTTGCAATTTTTTCTGTTAAATTATTAGCACCACCCAAATGCCCAGATAATGTGGATATTGCAAAATTTCCATTATCGTCAATATTTAAAATCGCTGGATCAGAAATTTTTGATTCAATAAGTGGTGCGATGGACCTAATCAATATTCCAGAAGCCATTATGGCAATTATCGCATCATATTCATAAAATAAAATAGGAAACTGTTTTTTAACATCTTTATGGTATAAATCAGTTTTTATTATTGTTGAATCATCATCTAATTTGTTTTTTAAAATTTTAGATAATTCAAATCCTTTATCTGATACAGAAATAATTGCTATTTTCATAAAATCACTTTAATTAATATTAATAATAGGATAACTGTTATTGTAAATAATATAATTGTCAATTTAGATAAGTTTACTGCTTTTTTAATATCATCTATTTCAATTTCCTTATTATTGTCACCTAAAACGTATGTTTCTTTTTTAACAAGCTTAATATTCAGGGCTCCTGCTGTAGATGCCATTGTATAACCTGAATTAGGACTTGGACAATTTCTAGCATCTCTCAACATTATATGCCAACTGTTTTTCCAATCTAATTTGAGTAAAAATGCTGAAATAACAACATAAAATCCTGCAATTCTGGATGGAATATAATTTAAAACATCATCAGTTTTAGCTGGAAAATAACCAATTTTAATTAAATCTTCTGTCTGATAACCTACCATTGCATCGAGTGTATTTGAAATTCTATATAACATTGGAATCATCAGCAACCAATATAAAGAATTGTTGATTGGATGGAAAATTATTATAATACTAAATATGAAATAATAAAAAATTGGTGCAACATATGAATCAGTTATATTTTCAGTCAGGCTTTCTATGGTAGCTGAAACAATAAAACTTTCCGTCAGTTCTTCAGTATTTCTGCTGACCAGATATGAAACTGACTGTCTTGCTTTATCCAAGCTCTCATTTAAATCATTCATAACATCAATCGCAGTTTGTAATAGCATATTAATAGAAAAGGAAGATGACAGCAATATGCTAAATATAATAAATAACAATAAGATATTATAACTGGCAATAGAATAAATGATAAAAATTATTACACTTGAAACAATACATGTCGACAATAGTAATAAAAGTCCTGACAGTCTGTTTTTAATTTTTATGAATATACTTTTAAAAAAATTAATTATTGATCCAATTATGACAACAGGATGTATCTTTGTCGGGAGTTCTCCAAAGAAAACATCAATTGCAAGTGAAAAAATTAATGCGAATATAATAAATAATAATATGTTTTGTGAATTTATTGTTCCAATATTGGAAAAAATAATATCATTAATTAATTTATTATATTCAATCATACT
>NZ_JAXJXF010000155.1:0-10911 GCF_036307625.1 Methanobrevibacter sp. | reverse complement strand
CAAAATGGTCAGGTTCAAAGTGAGTGTAGACGTCATCCTTGGACATTGTCTGTATTGTAGAGAAAAGATAATCCTTGTCAAAATCCTTTGAGTTTCCGCTTAAAAGGCCGAAGCGGTCATGGTCTTTGAAAACATTCCTGTAGGCGTTGATTGACTGCTTTGCAATCTGTTCTCGGTGAACCAGAAAGAGAAATCTTTTGGGTTTGAAATCGTTGACAGCAAAGGCAGAGGCATAGGTTTTACCCGTACCTGTAGCGGACACCAGTATTGCCCTGTTTTCACCATGACGAATGAGATTTCTGATATTTTCCAGAAACTGCTCCTGCATGTAGTTTGGAGTTAAAGTGATGTTGCTTTCCTTGATTTTGCGGGTGATTTTTTTCAAATCAGAGAATTTCCTGCTGTCATCGTAAATCTTTTCATATTCGGGAAGCACATCATCAAGATTTTCAGCCTCATCCCAGAGAGTGTTGAATTCATTTTTCAGATCACTCAGCATCTCCCCTTCGCCGAGTGATGTGAATTCTACGTTCCACTCCTTGTTGATGGAAAGCGCATTCATGGTGAGATTGGAGCTTCCGACAATTCCCCTGTAGACATTGTCCTTTTTGAAGAGATACCCTTTGGTGTGAAAGCCTTCCTTTTCCTGGAGATAAAGCTTGACTTCAATGTTTTTAAAGCCCTGAAGCTTTCTTAATGCCTTGGGTTCTGTGAAGTTCAGATAATCAGTTGTAAGGATTTTTCCCTTTATGCCGTTTCTTTCAAGGTATAGAAACTCTTCAAGAAGAGGGGTGATTCCTCCCATGGTGATGAATGCCGAAGAGAATATGAACTCGTCGCAGCCTCTCAGCTCATCCCTTATGGAGTTTATGACCTTGGAATTTCTGTCGTTGTATAACAGTTTCGGTTTAAAGTCAGAGCTGGAGCTGATGTGTTCGTCAATGAATGCGGTTTTCGCCCCGTTAATGATGTCGTCGGTGTTTAGGTTATTCATTTTCAAGATGTTCGATTAGTTGGTTGATTTTATCAAGCTGCATCTGGAATTCCTCTTCTCTCGGAGTTCCTTTGACCTTTTCCAGTTTGCCTTCAAGTTCAGCCTTTTTGTCCTTTGCCATTTGTAATCTGTCCATGCTAATCCTCCATGGTTTTTTTAAGATAATCCACAGCCTCGATGTCGGCCGGAATCCAGTTAACGTCATCAAGTTCGTCTTTTGAAAGCCACCTTGCATCGTTGTGCTCCAATAGCTTTGGAGTTCCTTCGATTATTGTTGCCTCAAAGCAGCTCATCTTGAGATAAAATGTAGGATATTGGTATTCAAGATTCAATGCGAATTTTGTGGGCTTTATTGTGCAGTCAAGCTCTTCTTTTATTTCTCTAATTAGTGCCTGCTTCTCGGTTTCGTTGGGTTCTATTTTTCCGCCCGGAAACTCCCACATGTCAATGAATTCGCCATATCCTCTTTTTGTAGCCAAAATCTTGTTGTCCTTTTTGATAATGGCCGCTACAACATTTAAAGTTTTCATGATACTCTGGTTAAATATTTGGCAGCTTACGTTATAAAGTTTCAGGAAAAAATGTTTGATTAAACAATTTCCATTATTTGATTTAAATAAAATATGCCTATAAACATATAACCATAAAAACATTCTGTGTAATGTAATGATGTGATGATATGGGATTTTTTAGGAAAACACCAGAAGAAAAGGAAGCAAAAAGAAAGAAAAACTTCGAAAAATACGAAAGGAAACTCACAGACCTTTTGAAAAATACCAAGGAGAAAAACCCCAACATATCCAGAGTCATATTCTCCGTCGAGATTGACATGGCGGTCCATAAAGCAAAAACTCTGGAGGAATACAAAAGATGCTCTCCCCTTTTAAGGGAATGGCTCGAATTCGTGGTCAGGACATATAAAATAGACCAGTCAGAACTCAGCATCATGGAATGCGTTAAAATGGGCGTAAGCGATACCAGCATCACTTTGACCAATTGGAACACGCTTGAAAGGAACGTGATTGATGCCATTTACGGAACTGCAGTTGCCGAAGATTACAAAGGCGTTGTGGAGCTTGTCGATGAATTTTTTACCATAAGGCCAAAGATAATTAACATGCGGATAAACAGAAGCTATGCAGGTGAAAAGCTAGTGTACAACAAGGAAAAGATATTCGTGACATTGGCTCTTTATAGTGGGTTTGCAAAATACAAGCTGGGAGACTATGACGGAGCACTGGAAGTCTTCAATGCATTTAAGGGCTATACAGTTCCATTGAAAATCGAGGAAGGAGATTATGCTGGCGAGGTCTTTGGTGAATATGACAATGAAATTAGGTCTTCTACTATGATTGAGAAAATAGAATCAATGAAATGATGAGTTAGGTCGAATAAAGAATAGATTACCTAACTCCATAATTTAACATAAATTGTCTTATTCGCTTTTAAAACTAAACCGAGATCAATTAACTGATTTAAATTTTCCAATACCTTCTCTTTTAAATCCTCACCCCTAGTTTGATAAGATAAAATACGTTTTTGTTTTAATAACATTTCTAAAGTGAATTTATCATCAATAATATCATCAATTGAATCAAAAACCAATTTTTGCCAACCCTTAACATTAACAATTATTTCATCAAATTCTTCTTCAGATAATTTATCCAATTTACTGATATCCACATTATCAATTTCTTTATTAACTCTAGAATTAACGTTAGTTTTGGAATCTTCAATTTCATCTTTTTGATTTGATTGATATTCATCAAAATCAATTTTATCGCCTATTATCAATTCCATCAAAATTATTTCCAAACGTTTAGGATTATTAGATGATACCTCCTTAATTATATCATCATACCCCATATACATCTCAATTTTGACTGATTTAAATCCAATCCCCGCAATTCTGAATTCATAAAATTTACGACCCAAATAAAGATCAACGAATTCATTTTTTAATTTTGTTTTTTTAGCTAAAGCCAACTCTCGCAATTCATTAGCAGTACCAATAACTTCTGAACCAGCAATTGTTTGTTTTATCTCATATTCAAACCCATCTTTATTTCCTTCATTAACAGCTTTCATTATTTCAGAATAGTAGAAAAATTTTTCTATTTTAATTGATCTAGAGCCCACACCAGATATTTTGAATTTATAAACAAAATCTTTAACAGGAATATTGAAAAATTTATTTTTTAAATTTCTTTTATTCACCATTGCAATTTCTTTTAATCCTTCAGCATTATAAGACATATTCACACCAACCTTTTATAAAAACTATTTCCACAATATTTAATCTAGATAAATTGAAAATAATGCCCACAAAGTAGATTTACAAGAGCCACTACTTCCAAAAAGAAAAATAAAGTAATTAGAATTGATAGACAAGAAATAACTTTTTATAACTTCAAGATCAAAAAATAACCCCCCTCCAATAAGATATTCCTAAAAGAACTGTAGTTATTAGAAGAAAAGTCTAAATTAGAAATTATAAAACATCAACATCAACTAAATTAATTATTCCCCCAACACATCATCCTGAATACCCTGAAACTCAAATTCATCTATTAATAACTTTTCCATTCTCTTTAAAAAGTTATGTTCATTCTCAAAGTATAATTTTTCTAATATTTGAATTCCAACAATTGCATATTTTTCAGCAATATCAAACATTTTATTATTACTTAATAAAACTTCCATGTATTCTTCTTCATAAACTGCAACAGATTTAATAATATACCACGCATTATCCGGAAAACTTCCTACCCTTACAAATCCATCCCTAGCTGTAGAAACAACACCTTTAAGGCCATGTTTTCCTTTTTTATTATATCCCAACATCATAGCAATTAAAAATAAGTCAATATTAGAAACACCTTTCAAATCACCTTCACTTTTCTTAATTGACTCATAAATTTCACGATCTTGCTTCCTTATATAAATCCTATCTTTAATAACTTCATCATCAGTGATTTTAATAACATAATCTTCATTCTTAATAGTCCAATAAACCTTATCATAATTTGAAATTAGTTCTTGTGCTATAACTTTATCACTAATTTTAGTGGGATTATCTAAACACCATCGCTCCCCACCACAACAATATTGTATTTTAATATCTTGAATACGGGATTCATTTTTAAAATCATCATTTTCTTCATCAAATTCAGAAAATGTTACCTCAAACCTACCATTAAATTCACCATCAGCTGTGATAATTTGAAATAATTTCATTATAACCACCACTTATTCATTTAATATTATTTTAGATTCTGTACCAATATCAGTTTCATTAACTTCAATCATATACTCTTTTCCAACATTATCAATTATTCCTTCTCTAAAAGAATCAGTATATTCTTCCCCAGTTACTAAAAGAGCAACCTGATTTCCTTTAACATATTCCGGCAATGTTTTTGAAATATTTGTTTTCATTTCTTGGTCTAATCTACCCATAGGAGTATCAATAATAAAAGGCAATTCAAAACCAGAAATGGTATTCAAAGCAGCTACAAATGATAATGCTAAAACTAACTTTTCACCTGCGGATAAAATTCCTGGAGTGACAGTTTCACCAGTAACATCCTTAAGAAGAACATTGTAAGATTTAGTTATAGAAATACTTTTAAAATTATCCTTCCACATCAATTTTTTAAATTGTTCTTCAGTGGCTTTTTGAACTTTATTCCTAATACTATTTGTTAAATCATTTTTGAGAGTTTCAAGAATATCAATTGCAGATTCACAGAAAGAATTGTATTTTTTAAGTGAAATTATTTGTTTATCTTTAACTCTTCTTCCACGTTCTTCACGTTCGATTTTATCCAATTCATCTACAGCATCACGATAATCTCTTTCTGCATTAACCCTTTTTTCAATTTGTTCATCTCTTTTTTTATTGAAATCCTTAATATCTTGCTCTAATTTTCTAATCAATGGATGATTAATCTGATTATATTGCAATTCTTTCTCCTCAATCTGAGATTGGATCTCAGACAAATCGTGTTTATCTTTACGAATTTGATCATTGAAATCATCTCTTACCTCATTGAACTTTTGAACAGAAATCATCGTATCTTTCAAATCCCTTAAAGTTACATTAACTTCTTCAGAAACATCAGTTAATTCTGAAGTATTATTTTTAAGGTTTACAATTTTGCTACGTGCATCAATATCCTGTGACAAATCACACCCACAAATACATTCATTTTTATCTAAAATTGAATCTAAAAATCCTTTTTTATATTGTGGAGGGATAAAACCCGCTTCTTCCAAATCTTCGCCTAACTCACAAGAATATTTCATTGCAGAATAACTTAATAATAATGGGAAGGAATTAATAAGATATTCATTTTTCTTATTTTTACCCTTATTAATTGAATTATCCAAATTAGCCTCCCTATTCTTTAACCTAGATAAATCTCTTTCTAATGTTTTCGCATCAGTATGATCAACTTGTTCCTTTTCTTTGTGAAGGGCTTTTAATTTTCCATCAATAATTTCCAATTCTGCAATAGCATCATTTTTATCCTTTGAAGCCTTTCTTTTTTTAGATTCAAACTCATTTTTAGAACCAACAACTTCACTTTCATCTTTATTTAATTTTCTAATCTGATTATAATAATCCAATTTTCTAGTAGATAACCTACTTGATACTAAATCAAGTAAATTCAATTGAGATAATTCTGAAACAGATTTACTAATTGAAGAACCTGAATTTTCTTCAAAATAATCTTCTAATTTTTCACCATCAAAGAAGAAATAACCTTCAATATCTTTTGGCATGTTTTTTTCAATAAATATATATGGATTGGATAAAGGTTTATCATTCACCCCATCAGAGTAAAAAACATCAAATTTTGATCCAAATGGATCTTCAACAAAAACATTATTCTTATCAGTATAACATTTTAAACTTCTACGAAAAATGACTCTGTTTTCATACTCATCCAACATAGATAACTCTACTTTTACATAAAATTCATCATTAGGCCCCATTTTATTTTTTGTAATTAAATTATAAATTGGACCTCCTGAAACTTTATCTGGTTTATGCAATTCATCATCATATAAGCACCATGTAATTGCATTTAATAAATTAGTTTTACCTGCACCATTAGTTCCTCGAATTATAGTAAAATTTTTATTTTTATCCAAACTAAATTTTAAATCAATAGGTCCTTTATATTGTCTAAAATTTTCAATTTTAATTGATTCAATAATCATATTCCATCCTCATTTAGAAAATTTTGTTATGAAATTTTTATATTCCTTCCCAATAGCTTGTTTACTATCATTTGAATCACCATCATGTAAACTAAGCTCATAATTTAGTGCTTCTTCCAAGAACAATTTCATATTATTATCACAGTCCAATTTACGAATTTCTTTAACAATTTCCCTATTCAATTCCGTCATTTTAAAACAACCCTAAAATATTCATCAAGTAACTTATAACATTCATCATAATTAACAGCATCATTTGCAAATTCCCTATATCTCCTAGACTCCTTTTCCATGATTTTTAACTCCAAACTCTTTTGATCTTTATTTAATTGCCTAAGATGTTTTTCAGACAAAGAAACAATCATATCATAAATAATAGCTAAATTTTTATTCGGATGGCGTCTTAAAATTCTTCCTCTTCTCTGAATATATTCTCTAGGATTTGAAGTACTAGCCATAATGATAGCTGTTTCAGCAGAAGGTACATCAACACCTTCATCCAAACATTTCATTGCTACTAATGCATGAATATCACCATTAGAAAAATGATTTAGTAAATTCAATCTTTCTTCAATATTCTCTTCACCAGTAAATTTATGTTTAATAATTTCTTCATCGTTTAAAATAGCATTAATTTTATTTAATTGATTTGAATCATGACAATAAACTAATAAATTACGAATATTATTATTAGTATTACATTTTAACTCTGAAATAAGAGATTTGAAGTGCACATATTTATTAGAAGCTAAATTAAGAATATTTTGACGTTTACGCAAATTATTTTTAATATCAATCTTAATTTTTGATTTATTTTTAGCATATTTACTTTTCAATTTAGCATATAATTGGGCAATAATTTCTGTATAATAACGATAATCTTCAAATTCTTCATCCGTTAATTCAACAAAAATTGGATGATACTCATAAGGAGTTAAAAAAGTTTCACCAGTATCCGGATTATTTTTTATTAATGCATCGGACAATGTAAATCTATATACAACATCTCCAAAAAAATTATTAATAAATTCATTACCTTCATCATCAAACCATCGTTCAGGTGTTGCACTTAAACCCAATTTAAAATCATACAATTTATTATCCAAAGCCAATCGTTGGTTTGAACTACCAATTCCATGAACTTCATCCACAATTATCAATGAATCGGCACTGCAATCTGATATAAAATTCTTAAAATACTCTTTAGACAAAGTTTTGTGCGTTGTTAAAATTACAATATTATTAAGTTCACCAATACTTAAATCCAATAATTGGTCTGGTAAATTTTTTTTCCAAGAAGAATTACTAGAATATGCTTTAATAATTAAATCAACATTAAATTTCAAAACATCTTTTTCCCATTGATCCACTAAATGAGAAGTAGGAGTTGCAATAACAATTAACAATGGATCATGTTTTTCTGAATATTCCTCCAATAATTTATTTGCACAACCCAATGCCGTGAATGTTTTACCAGTTCCAGTAGCCATCTCAAAAATTCCAGATTTATTAGAATTAAACCAATTATCAATTGCTTCTATTTGATAATCTCTTAATTTAAACAAATTAGAATTTTCATTTTCTGAAATATTCCCAATATCATCTTCAAAAACATTATTAATAATAAGCTCATTTAAATGACTTGGGGCCAATTCAATTAATTCTTTATTAATTGCTTCAGGAAGATCAATAATATCAGATTTTTTCGTTAAATTATTCCAATACTGATAAAAATTTTCTAAATCTTCATTAAAATATTCATCTTGTCCAGAAACCCAACTTTTAAATACTTTAAACTCTTCAACATTATATTTCCAACCATGTGCAGTTTCATTATCAGAACCACTAAAAGAAACCATATCCCCATAAGAATCAATCAATATCCCTATTTTTGAATGAAAAATACCTCGTTCATCATTTGGAATAGCAATTTTGATTTCAAGATTACCATTAGCTAACATAAAACCTAATGCCGCCAAATTATCTTTAATAAAAGTATTTGAAATATTTTTTAAGTCGAATAAGAATCTTTCTTCGATTAATTCTATAGGACTTGAATAAAATTCTTTAATTTTAACTAAATCATCATGTGATAAAATTGCACTGCAAATCAGCATCATTTTACCATCATTTTTTATAAAATTTTCAAGTCCTCTCGCAGATATTGCTAAAGAAGTGGATGAAAAGAAACCAGACATCCTCAAGTATTTTATAGAATTAGACAAAACAGGAATATAAAATTCATTAAGAACATCAATATCATCAGAATCATATTTAATTTTGATATCCAAATCCTTAAAACTCAAATTCAACCACCAAGATAAATTATTACAAGATTATACACATGATTATAACTTATTTATATATATTTAAATATTAAAATATATATCTTACTAAAAAATTCTTAATTAACCCAATAATAATGTTATACACAATATCTACCCAAATGTAGCATTAATATAGAAGAAATAAAGAAATAAAAACTTTTAAAAAGTTTTTAAAAACCTGAAAACAGAAGATCAGATCCCAAATAGATCAAAAAAAACATGATCATAACGATCTTAAAAAATATAAAAAACACACCAACATAAATATTAATCCAAAAATAAAACAAGACAATAACACAAAATAATAGACTAATTTTAGTGATCTTAAAAAATAAATGAAATTTGAAATATTAAATAAATTATTTTATCAAAAATTATATGACTCCTAATTTATTATACAAAACAAAAGAGAAAATAAACATATATTAAAATTGATTCAATTAAAAAAATTGATCCCATTTTAAACTGTTTCTAAAATAATAAGCAAACATTTAAAATGTTTAAAAAAATTAAATTAATAATAAATTTAATAATTAATAGGCGAAATTCATGAACTTTAGCGATTGGATAAAAAATGACATAAAAAACGTTTTGCTTGTAGAGCCCAACTTCCCCATTCCAAATAAAAGCAGAAATCATTCAAATTTTTTACCAATTGGCCTTTTAAAGATAGCTGCATACCTCAAAAGTAAGAATATTAATGTTAAGCTAATACGTTTTGAAGAACAAAAAAACAATGATTATGGCCAAACAACATTCGACATACCAATAAAAGATGAATTCACACCAGATTTAATTTGTGTCACCTCAATATTCACATATTGGGCAGAACATGTCAAAAATGCAGTTTTATTTTATAAAAATAAATTCAAAGGAGTTCCAATACTAGTAGGAGGTGTTTATGCATCATTAATGCCAGAACATTGCAAAAAATACACAGGATGCACTGATGTTATCCAAGGCCCCATATCCGAAGCAGAAAATATAATACCTGATTATAGCCTTGTTGATGTTGATTATCAAATAATACATACAAGTAGAGGATGCATACGAAAATGCGGATTTTGTGGGACATACATTATAGAACCTGACTGGGTTTGTAAAAAATCGATTAAAGATGAAATTATCAAGAAAAAATTAATATTTTATGATAACAATTTATTAGCCAACCAATATATTGAAGACATTCTCAAAGAATTAATTGATTTGAAAAAAGAGAAAAAAATAAGTTACTTAGAGTCACAATCAGGATTTGATGGGCGAATACTAAGAAAGAAACCTTATTTAGCAAAAATGTTAAAAGATGCTGGATTTAAAAATCCGAAAATAGCCTGGGATTATGGAATAGTTCAGGCTCCGAAAATTAAAGAACAGATTGATTTATTAATTGATGCTGGTTTTACAGCTAAAGAAATATCAATATTCATGATATATAATTATGAACCAAATTATGAAGAAATGGAAGAAAAAAGAGTTAAATGTGCAGAATGGGGAGTTCAAATAACTGACTGTCGTTATAGGCCTTTAAATGCGACATTTGATAATTATAGTTCATACAAACGAAAACAAGGCCCTGAAGATTATTATATTCATAAAGAGTGTGGTTGGACAGATCAAAAAATTAGAAAGTTTAGAAGAAACATAAGACGACATAACATTTGTATGAGACATGAAGTTGATTATCACTCCACAATACTTGAAAGAAAGCAAGTTCCTCAAGAAGAAGCTAAAAAATATCGTGAAATGAATTATGAAGAAGTAAAAAAATATTTACCAGATGCATGGAGTCCGTCATTATACCATGATGCGTCAGAACAAGATTATTTTAAAGTGAATAAAAAGAATGTTAAAAAAGTAAAAAAAGAATAAAACAACTAACTAAACTTAATTGTCTTACCCATATCATATACTAAATCATAATCAGTACCAATAACCATGACTGTCTTATTTCCCTGATTAAATCCTGCCAACGCCATATTTGTTGAGGATTTTTTAATCGGCTTTAGGAATTTCAAATCTCCATCCTGAGTTTCATAACATGAATCCAAATCAGGATTCAAATTTTGAAACATCATCTGATATAACATGTCAACCGAATCCTCAGAAAATATCGGAACACTAGAATAAAGAATCATAATCTGATTCTGATTATCCACATATGAATCAAGACTCATATTTTTATTAAAGAAACCATCCGTACCACTCATATTCTGTTTTTGAGCTACAAAATGAGAACCTTTTGGAACTTTTATAGAAAAATCGTCACCAAACTTCTTTGAATCCAATTTTGCTGCAGACACGGCTCCAAGACATAATATAAATACAATGACTCCAATTAAAATAATTTTTTTATTCATACTT
>NZ_JAXJXF010000154.1:0-35778 GCF_036307625.1 Methanobrevibacter sp. | reverse complement strand
GATAATGATGTCTGAATAATTTCCATTTCCAAGTTTATGCTGCTTGTCTCCGATTCCTGCGGAGGCATCTTCAATTGTTGTGATTCCATTATTTTTGCAGTATTTTGAAATGGCTTCGGTGTCTTGTTCTGCACAGTATCCTGCAAAACTGGTATATATCAAAGCGGAATTTTCTTTAATTTCCAAATTGTCTAAATATTTGGGTTTTATAAGACCTTCATCTGTTTTAACAGTTTTGATGTCTTTTTTTAAGAATTTTGCAATTTGTTTAAATCCGTGCCATCCTCCTTGGTCTGGGATAATAATGTCTCCATCAATAGCTGCAAGAGCTATGAAAATACTGTTGTTTCCGCTTGAGGTAATTTTAACGTTTTCATGGTTTGTCAGTTCTTTTATTTTATCGATGCATGATTGCTCAAAGTTTTTAGTGTTTTCGCCTTTTGCAACTTCTGACATTTGTTTTAATGTTTTTTGAGAGGGGGTTTTAAATTTAAACATTTTTTTCACTTTTGAAATACATATCTAATGTGGTCTGTTTTGTGTGAAGCATTTCGTTTAGCAATGTTCCTTGTTTTACGTATCTGCTGATAGGTATTCTTAACTTTTCTCCGGAATATTTTAAACAATCTTCCAATGTTTCAAATTCCAGGTAAGGTCTCATCATTGCTTCTTTTATATTTTCTCTTACGTTGAATACTCCTAAAGGCACATATCCATCATATGCTTCCCTTAAAATTATAAGTCCAGATTGCTTTTTGATTTTTAAGAGATAATCAAGAACCGCCATTTTAGCAGTATAGTAACATCCTCCAACACGAGAATATTCTTTTTTGCCTCCGTTGGTTTCATAATCTGAAAATATTAACTCTTCGTTTCTCATTAATTTGATAAATGCTTCATACCATTCATATTGCCATTCAGTAGGTGTCAAAATTATGATGTAATAATTGTTAAGTGCTCCAAATTCAAAAACTCTATAAGTATCGAGCCTTTCGAATTTCCTAACTTCCTTTAAAAATTCATCCGCCAATGTGGAATCACATGCGGTAATTGACCATCTTGTGGGGACCAGTTTTCTTTTATTTTTTGTACCAATTGCACCAACAGAAAATGCCTTTTGCATTGCTGAGAATGGAACTTCCTTATTATGTAAATTTAAAACGGCTTCCGTTGCCTTCAAATCTGTATCATAGAATGTTTTTTCCAATTGTCTGTCCCATCTGACGGCATCAATGTCAAATTTCTCTATGACGGCACTTGGACCGTGTGGCATACTGTCTTCTGTAAGCATGGATCCAGTTGGGCGGCGTCCAAAAGTAGCTTCGCTGTCTATGGATTTTGATGCAAGGGATATGTCCTGAAGCTTTTCAACAAAAGGGTTTTCCAAATCATCAATTTTTATTAATTGTTTTCCTCTTACGAGATTCATCCTATAATTTATGATTTCATCTTGAGTTTTATTTTGCCCTATCCATGATTCCGGCGAATCCATGATGTATGTGTCGCCCATTTCACTGCTCATCATGGGTCCTGCATAAACTTTGGGGTATGACCATCTTCCGATAAATACTGATGGAGGGGTTGTTCCTTCAAGATTTTTTCCAACATTAACAGATTTCATTTGAATTTGTTCTGTTAATTTTGCTAAATATGCATTTTTTGTGGTTTTCATGGCAAATCTAATTAAAAAAAGTAAAAGTAAATACTATTAGTTAAAATAGTATTTAGCAGAATTCGATGGTTGCAGGTGGTTTGTCACTGATGGATAATGCAACGTGTGTGACTTCAGAAATTTCGGAAGTGATTCTTTTTGAGATTGTCTGAACGACATCCCAAGGAAGTTCAGGTACTGAAGCGGTCATTGCATCAATGGAATTGACAATTCTTACAATTACAAGGTATCCGAAGTCCCTTTGGTCTCCTTTTACACCAGTAACTTTTGTATCAGTTAATACTGCAAAGTATTGCCATACAGTTTCATCAAGGCCTGCTTTTTCAACTTCATCACAAACAATCTTGTTGGCTTTTCTACAGATTTCAACATTGTCTCTTGTTAATGCACCAACGACACGTACTCCAAGTCCAGGTCCTGGGAATGGTTGTCTGTAAACTGTTGTCTTTGGTAAATCGAGTTCATCACCGATTTCTCTTACTTCGTCTTTGTATAGGTCACGAATAGGTTCGCATAATTCCAATTCCATTCCGCTTGGAAGAGCTAAGTTGTGGTGGGATTTAATTTCACCTTTGGTTTCAATCCAATCTGGTGCAATTGTTCCTTGAACTAAGAATTTAGCTTCTGTTTTTAATGCTTCTCTTTCAAATACATCGATGAACACTTTTCCAATTATTTTCCTTTTTTCTTCAGGGTCTTCAACACCTTCAAGAGCATCCATGAATTCATCAGAAGCATCTACAAATTTGAAGTTTAATCTGTCTTTAAAAGTATTGGTTACTTGTTCAACTTCTCCTTCTCTTAAAAGTCCATGGTCTACAAAAATTGCAGTTAAGTTATCTCCAATAGCTTTTTGAACAAGAACAGAACATACGGAACTGTCCACTCCTCCGGATAATGCAATAATGGCTTTTTCATCACCGATTTGGTCTTTGATTTTTTTTATTGCATCTTCAATAAATTCTTTTGGACCTAACATTTTATTCCTCTTCTTCCTCTTCTTCGTAATCTTCAATAATTTGCTTAATCATAGCTTCAAGACCATTGTCATTTCCTGATTCAATGGCTTCAAAGATATCATCATATTTAACAAATTTTTCTAATTTTACAGATTTAGCACCTATTCCGGAAATTCTAAATCCGTATTCTTCATCACCAATAGGTATATTTACATATTGTCTTTTTAAACCAGCTTTGTTATCTTGTGCTTTTGTAGCCAAGTCTTCTGCGTTATCAATCATTATTACACCTTTCTTGACAGATTTTATAAAAATTTTCAAAAAGTATTGATCCTTTTGGAGTATGATGTACTTCGGGATGGAATTGAATTCCATATACATCTTTATCTTTATGTTTAAATGATTCAACATCACATAAGTTTGAACTAGCTAAGACTTCAAAATCTTGTGGGATTGTTTTCACTTCATCCTTATGTGAAGACCAAACATCCATTTCAGGAGCTAACTGTTTGAATAAGTTTTCATCGTTATTGATATTAATTTTCACTTGAGCATAACTTTCAGTATCTGAAGTTGTAACTTCCCCACCATATGCTTTTGCAATAAGCTGGTGTCCAAGACAGATTCCTAAAATCGGAATGTCAAAATGCTTGATGTATTCTTCACTCATACCTGCGCCTTCAAGTGAGGGTCCTCCACCCAATATCAATCCAATTGGATTTTTTGCTTCAATTTCTTCAATAGATAATTCATTTGAAACAAGTTCTGAGGGAATCTTGAGGTATTGCAAACTTCTTGCGATTCTATGGTTGTACTGTCCTTTATTGTTGATTACTAAAATTGTCATTTTATACTCCATGAAAATATAATAATATTATTTTTAGTTTTTTTATTTATTATATTTATCTAAGGAGTATTAAAAAAATTTAAAAAAAGTTTCATTTAATTCCACTTAAACTTTATATATGATAGTAAATATATTTGATTTATATGGAATTACAAGATTTAATATTTATTATAGTTGCTATTCTTATAGCGGTAGTTTTATTGAAGATTTTCATGTGGCTATTGCCGGTTATTGTAGTTGTGGTTATAGCATTTTTCATCTACATGTTTCTGTCTGAAAGATATCGTTAATTTTCTTTTATGTCGTTGAATGCAGAAGTTGCAGCCACTGCACCTTCTCCACATGCCACAACCCACTGTTTTAAACCTATACACACATCACCTATTGCATATACATAGTCTATGTTTGTTTTTTGCTCTTTGTCAATGATTATGTGTCCGGATTCATCTAGTTCAATTCCCAACTGTTTGGCAAGTTCTGTATGGGGGATATAACCAACGCTGATGAACACTCCGTTCACGGATAACTCTTGAAGTTTACCTGTTTTTGTATCTTTCAGGACAACTGACTCTACAAGCATGTCCCCTTTGATTTCTTCAACAGTTGCATTTAGTATGGTGTTGATGTTTTCTTCCCGAATCATGTTCTGAAGGTGTTTTTGTGCTCTGAATTCATCTCTTCTGTGAACTAAAGTGACATTGGCACCTAAATTTTTAAGATAGATTGCTTCCTGAAGGGCGCTGTTTCCTCCACCTACCATGATGATGTCACGTCCAGCAAAGAAAAATCCGTCACATGTAGCGCAGTAACTTACTCCCTTGCCTTTAAACTCTTCTTCACCTTTTGCATCTAGGTGTCTGTGGGAGCTGCCTGTTGCAAGAATGATTGTTTTTGTTTGATATTTGTCTTTAGTGGTTTTTACTGTGAAACGATATTCATCATCTGTTTTAATGATTTCAACGACGTCTTCCATTTCATGAAGTTCACAGTTAATGGTTGCTTGTGCTTTCATTTTTTCTATCAATTCCAATCCTGAAATGCTGTCGAAACCAGGATAATTTTCCATTTCAGGAACTTCACGACCGATTCCTCCGGCAAGGTCACGATCGATAATTAAATTGCGGGTTCCTTGGCGGCCGGCATAAATTCCTGCTGTTAGGCCTCCTGGGCCTGCACCGATTATAATGATATCATATTGTTCCATAGTTTTACCTCTTAAAAAATAATGGATTTAATGTTTAGATTAAATCCGCAATTGCTTTTTTGACATCGCCCAAATCTTCAGTAGGTTCAAATCTTTTAACGACATTGCCTTCACGGTCAACTAAAAATTTGGTGAAATTCCATTTGATGTCATTGTTGTCTTTATAATGTCTGTCTTTTGCTCTTAACATTAATTTTAATGCAGTTGCACCTTTACCCTTAATTTCGGTGAATGGCTGTTCATTTTTAAGGTATTCAAATAATGGATCTGCATTTTCTCCATTGACATCAATTTTGTCAAAGATTTGATATGGTACTAACCATTTGTTGCGGCATACTTCTGTAATTTCTTCGGTTGAACCTGGGGCCTGACTTCCGAATTGGTTGCATGGGAAATCCAGAATTTCAAAACCGTTGTCCTTAAATTCAGCATAAATTTCATTTAACTCTGTGTACTGTGGGGTAAAACCGCATTTTGTTGCAGAGTTTATAATCAACAGTACTTTGTCTTTAAATTCAGAGAGTGAAACCATGTTTCCTTCTCCGTCTTTTACTTCAAAATCGTAAATTGACATTGTTTTTACCTCTTAAATTTTAAAGACTTAACTAAGTTAAGACTTATATTATTATTTATATATGGGGTATATAAAGGTTACTTATTTTTTTATTTGTGTTGTCTGTTTGGTAATCTGATATAATTTTTCTTTGAATTCGAAAAGCTCATCATTATTGAATTTTTTACATATGTCCCTTTCCCATCCACAGGTCAATATGTTGATTTTTACAAATATTTCCTCTCCTTTGTCAGTTAGGGTAAGGATGTTTCTGCTTTTGTTGTTTTCATCTTTTTTCTTTTCAACGATTCCTTTTTTGACCAATTTTTTAACCATTTTAGCAATATTTGCTTCGGATACAAATAAGGTTTCCGCCAATTCTCGTTGTGAGATAGATGGAAAATACTTGATATTGTAGATGTATGTTAATTCGCCATGGGTTATTGAAACGTCTTTTAAGTTTTCTTTGAGGTAATTGTTGTAGCTTAATAGGATATATTCCATATACAAATTTATTGGAGTTAAAACAATTCGGTCTTCTTTCCATTCACCTTCAACCATATAAACACCACATTAACAGTAAATATGATGGAATGGTTATATAAAGTTGGTGGTATTTTTTTTCAATTTTCACATTGCTATATTTCTATTGAACTCTAAAATAAGATTGTATTCAATATTACTATCAATTTCACCCAGTTTTCAGTAATTGTGTTGTAATGTTTATAATTGGAAAACTTGTTCATTCAACAATCGAAAGGTGTGTTATGTGATATTCAATGTGATCGGTTTAATATGAAAAATGTTATTAAAATAGAATTTTTTAAAAAGAGAGGTAATTGGTGTTTAATTGGCATTAAACACCTATGTTTTGAGGAAAATTATTTTTTGGCAGATTTTTTTAATTTTCCATTGACTTGTATTTTGGGATTTGAAAATACTGTATTTTGGCAGAAATGTATTACAAATCCGACATTTTTGCATTTCTTAGGTTGTATCAAATTAGAGAAATTGTGTAAAAATCTAATTCAACACATTCTAATTTCGGAGATTAATCATATTGACTAATAATATGAGAGTATTTTAGGTACGTCTAAATATATGACTCTATGTAATACATATGTTGTCATCATATATAAATATTTCTATATTTTTTAGGTAATCCTAAATTCTCTTGAAATTATTTTTAATCGAATTGTTTTTTTTAAAAAAACAGTGAATTCGGTAAGTCATTAATTATTGTTCTTTTATCTATAATGTGCTTAGATTTTCTATATTATCACAATTGTTATATTTATATTGATATTTGATATATTCCGTTTATAAGAATAGTTGTTTTATTAATTGGACTCAATTAATGATTATAATTTTAAATATTCTTAAATTTAAATTTAAATGATTTTTAAATAGTTTTTATGGAAAATAAATTTGATAAAGTGTAAAAATTTATATATTAATAATTTAATATTACTAATATGACAATTGAAAATATTAGGTTGAATAAAATGAATGAAAATACAAAAATTTTAACTATCCAGGATATATCCTGTTTTGGACAATGTTCTATAACAGTAGCGTTACCAATAGTATCTGCTTTCGGAATTGAGACAGCAGTTCTTCCTTCTGCAGTGTTATCCACACATACTTCCGGTTTTGAAGGTTATACTGTTAGAGATTTGACAGAAGACCTTCCTGATATTCGTAAACATTGGGAAAAAGAAGGAATATATTTTGATGCAATTTATACTGGATTCATAGGATCAATAGAGCAATTGGATTATATTAAAGAGATTATTGATTCTAGACTTAAGCCTGACGGTCTTGTTTTTGTTGACCCGGCAATGGCTGATCACGGTGAATTTTATAATGGATTCGACCAGGAATTTGCAGATAAAATGGGTGAACTCTGTAAATTGGGTGATTTTATTCTTCCAAACACTACTGAAGCATGTTATTTATTACATAAACCTTGGAAAGAAGAATTTACTCATGAAGAAATGCTGGAAATGGCAAAGGAACTTTCTGATTTTACAAAAAAATATGTAATTCTTAAAGGTGACACACATAAAGAAAGCGAACTTGGAATGATTGTTTTGGATAAGGAAAACTCTTCTGTTGATATAGTATATAATGATAAGGTGGATTATGTCTCTCATGGAACTGGAGATGTATTTGCTTCTGCATTTGTAGGATCTACCATGTGTGGTAAATCTCCATCTTCCGCTGCAAAAATCGCAGGTGAGTTAACCAAAAAAGCAATTGAAAAGACTGTTGGGGATGAAACTCATACTTATGGAGTTAAATTCGAACAGGTAATTCCAGAAATATATAGTTTGTTAAAATCAATCGAATAAATTATTTTTTTTAAAAAAAAGAGTTAGTTGGAAACTCAATTGAGTTTCCTTAAATTAATTTTTGAATTTCTTCACGGACAATCTTGTTTACAAGTCCACCATCTGCTTTTCCTTTAAGTTGTTTCATACACATTCCCATTAAAGGACCCATTGCACCCATTTGACGTTCTTTTACCATTCCTTCATTGTTAGCTACAATTTCTGAAATGATTTTGATAACATCTTCATCGCTAAGCATGGTTAAGTTGTTTTTCTCAGCGATTTCTGCAATATCTGTTTCAGGTGTTTTAATTGTCTCGATAGCTAATTTACGCACACTATCTTTAGCGATTTTTCCATCAGCCAATAAAGTGAAAATACCTTTGAAGTGGTCTGAGTTTAATATGTTAATGTCATGACCTTCCCTTTTGATTTCTCTTAGGTCATATGCAAGAAGTGATGCCACTGGTGTTGCATCAACATCAACATCCGCTAAAATATCTTCAAACATGTCCGCTTCTTGTCTTTTAACTAGCTGTGTTGCTAAATCTTCACTCAAGTTGTATTCTTCAATGATTCTGGCTTGTTTGACATCAGGTAACTCTGGTAAATCATTAGCTATTGGTTCAATTCTTTCTGGTGTAATTTTAAACAATGGAATATCAGTTTCAAGGTACATTCTATTTGCAGTAGGAAGAGGTCTCATGTATTCTGTGTTACCATCATCAAGAGCTTTCCTGGTTTCTTCAACAACTCCTTCCAGTCCTAGATTTGCTCTTCTTTTGACTTCTTCTAGTGCGGATATTGCAATATCTTCATCATGTGCCACAATGATAAATGCATCCTCTTCACCAATGTTTAGGAATTCATTGACCTTGTCAACTTCTTCTTGGGTAATTCCGTAAGCAGGCAACTCATCAGAATGGAAGATTCCGGAAACACCACGTTTTTTGGCATAGCTTGCAATTTCAGTTCCAAATCTTCTGCCAGGTTGAACTTCACGACCAATTTGACCATCAAAACCTTTCAAAACAACTGCTTTAATTGTTTCGGCAGATTTTAAAATTTTGGATTCTGTATCTTCGAATAATTCATCCAGGTCATGAATCTCTTCTAAAACTTCAGCATTTCTTTCGGATAATTGTTTTTTAATATCGATTAATTCCAATTGTCTTGTAACTTCACGGTTTACAATTTCAGCCATCAAATCTAAATCTTGCACACCTTTAATTTCCACACGTGCTCCTTCAGCAATGGAAATGTTCAAGTCCTGCCTGATTGTTCCAAGACCTCTTTTAACATTCGTACTTCTCAATATTTGACCGAGCATATATGCAACTTCTCTTACCTGGTCAGGATGGTGCATTGAAGGGTCGGTTGTAATTTCAGCCAATGGTATACCTAAACGATCCAATCTAAATTCGGTAAAACCGTCTTTGGTTTCAACTCTTCTTGCTGCATCCTCTTCAAGGCCTAAACTTTCGATAACTACTTTTCCGTAAGGTGTTTCTAGGTAACCGTCAGTTGCAACCATACCAGTTCTTTGAAATCCTCCGGTGTTACTTCCATCAATAACCTGTTTTCTCATTGTATGAAATTCATCAACAATGTGCATGTTCATTAAACATGCGATAGTGATACAGATGTCCAATGCTTCTTCATTTAAACTGTGAGGTGGTTCATCATCGTTTTCAACAAGACAAGTATGTTTTTCAAAGTTTTCATATTTGAAATTCAATCCTCTAAGTGATTCCTGTAATGCTGCACGGTCGATTTCTCCAAGTTCAGATTGTGTTGGTCTTAATTTTCTTTGAATAAGTTCATCAAAATCATCATCAACAAGCTCTGTTTTACATGGACAGAATAACTTATGTTCGCTGTTTAACTGTTGGTGAATCTCAAGTCCCATTTTTAATCCTAATTTTTCGTAATCCATTGTACCACCTAATTTAAGAAATCCTTAATTGAGGATTTTTCAGAAAATTCACCTGCAATGTTGCTTTGCATAATCTCTTTCACTTTGTCGTAATCGTCATTTTGACCTAATGCCCAACATAATTTGACATATGTTGTTTCAGGGGTCATGTCCAAACCTGAGATGACTCCTGCATCAAGAATTTCACGTCCTGTTGAGTAAACATTCATATTTACTCTGCCGTAAAGGCACTGTGAAGTCATGATTACTGGAATGTTTTCGTCTTGTGCCCTTTTAAATGAGTCAATCAAGTTGTTTGGAACATGTCCAAGACCGGTTCCTTCAATAACAAGACCCTTATATCCTTTGTCAATGTGGTATTCTATGTATTCTTCGGATATTCCCGGGAAGCTTTTAATGAATCCAACTTTTTCTTCAATGTCTGTGTTGAGTTCCAATTCGTTAGCTCCACGTTTGGTGTAATTGTATTGTGGGTTGATGTTAACTTTTTTATCTTCAATTTTAGCTATCGGTTGAGCATTGATGCTTCTGAAAGTATCTCTTCTTGAAGTATGCATTTTTCTTACCTTTGTACCTTTGTGGAGGTAGGTATACTTGTCGTTCAAGCTTCCATGCATACAGACACTAACTTCAGCAATGTCTGATTTTGCAGCAACCACGGAATCAATTAAATTGATGTTTGCATCACTAGAAGGTCTGTCTGAACTTCTTTGAGCACCAGTAATGACAATTGGAACAGGTGTTTTCAACATGAAGCTTAATGCTGCTGATGTGTAATGCATGGTGTCTGTACCATGAGCTATTACAACACCATCCGCACCTTCGGAAATGTCATTAGCTATTTCTTTTGCAGCCTTTACCCAGTATTCCGGCTTCATGTTTTCACTTAAAATGTTATATAAAGCTTTAACATTGTAGTTGGCATAATCCAATAATTCTGGGTTTGCTTTAACGAGATCGGATGCTGTAAATTTAGGATGTACAGCACCGGTTCTGTAATCGATAACGGAGGATACTGTACCTCCAGTTGATACGATGGAGATGTTTTGTTTTGAAGGGTCATTTGGAATTTCTTCCTCATCATAACCTATTTTTGGTTTATCTCCTTTTTCAACAAGTTCTGCGGTAGTGCCTTCAATGGCCACGCCAATGTTGTATCCGCTTGATAGTTTAACAACCAAATATCCATCATCAGCATCTTCCGGTCTGTCAAGTAAAATACCAGTATATGAGATATCCTCTTTATTTACTTTGATTGTATCTCCTATACTTAAATCGTAATTTTCTATATATTTTTTAGCATTTTCTTTATATGTCATTAAATCACACTTAAGAATTGTTTTTAATCCATTCTGCTCCAGCTTCGAGCACGTCAATGTTCACATCGATGACTTTTGGTTTAGCTGCAAACATTTCACGAATAGCATTTTCATAAGATTCACGATTTAAAACATCGCTTAATTCAGTTAATGCACCTATCAATGCAGTGTTTGCAGTTCTTGCATTTCCATGTTCCTCTGCAATATCGACACAAGGCATTGCAATTACATTAACGTCTCTATCGGTTTCAAATTCTCCAATTTTAGCGTCGTAAAGTATTGTTCCACCAATTTTCACATCTTGTGAGAACTGTTCGAGGGAAGGTTTATTCAAAGCGATAAGTATGTCAATGTCATCAACTACTGGAGTTCCGATAGTTTCATTGGATATTACTACAGAACAATTTGATTTTCCACCTCTTTGTTCTGGTCCGTAACTAGGATACCATGAAACGTGTTTTCCTTCAGCACAAGCTGCTTGAGCTATTGTAAGTCCTGCACTTAATACTCCTTGACCTCCAAATCCTGAAACCTTAATGTTCAATGGTTTAATGTCATCATCCACATATCCTGAGTTTTTCTCTCTTGAAACTTTAAATATTTTGTCTAATGACTCAGTTGTAAAGTCGCTTTTAGGTCTTATGACTGGTTCTTTTGTGTATAAGTTATTTCTGAAGTTTTTAACAGGGAATTCTTTTTCCATTTGATTTTCAATAAATTCCTGTGCACGTTTCACATCTTGTTTTAAGTTAGTTGGACAAGGTGATAATATTTCAACAAAGGAATATCCTTTTCCTTCTTTTTGAACTGTCAATGCCTGTTTGATGGCATACTTTGCAAGTCTGATTTTTAAAGGATTTGCAAGGGATACTCTTTCAATGAATACTGGAGCTTTCAAGGTATTGATTAACTCACACATGTGGGTAGGGTGTCCTGCATAATCAGGATCTCTTCCGGTTTGGCATGTAACTGTTTTTTCTCCGATTAAGGTGGTTGGTGCCATTTGCCCACCGGTCATTCCGTAAACTGTGTTGTTTACAAAGAATACTGCAATTTTTTCTCCTCTGTTTGCAGCTTGTAAAGTTTCATTTAAACCGATGGAAGCTAAATCTCCGTCACCTTGATAACTCATAACAATTGCATTGTCTTCTGCTCTTGAAATACCGGTAGCTACTGCAGGAGCTCTTCCATGTGCAGTTTGGAAGTTTCCACAGTTAAAGTAGAAGTAAGCATATACTGAACATCCTACTGGTGAAATCATAACGCAACGCTCTTGTATTCCAAGTTCGTCCATACATTCTGCAATTAATTTATGTATAATTCCATGTCCACAACCTGCGCAGTAATGAGTTGATTGAATATTGGTTCCTTTTCTAGGATATTCTTCTAAAAGGGATTGTGGATTTCTACGTATTTGTTCTTCATAGTCTTTATTAATTTGTTCACTCATTTTTCCACATCCTTAATCAATAATATTTGGACTAGCTTTTTCTTCACTTCTTTTTGAAGTATCAATTTCTTCGTCAATTCCAGCTATTTCATAAATCTTGGCGAGCACATGTTTCAGTTCAATCAGGTTACCTCCCATTCTATTTACGAGGTGTGTACCTTCTCTTCTTAATGCTGCAAACTGAACATCTGCCAGTAATTGACCATTGCTCATTTCAACTGATATAAATTCAACGCCTTTGTCTGCTAATTCTTTAACCCTTTCAACTGGGAAAGGTGATAAAGTTATTGGTCTTAGAAGTCCAACTTTTATTCCTTTTTCACGAGCTTTATCAACAGCTGATCTTGCAATACGGCTGCTTATACCAAATGAAACTAAAACAATTTCAGCATCTTCAACCTGATATTCATCAGCGATAACTTCTTCAGCATCAATTTTTGCATATTTTTCTTGGAGTTTGAAGTTGAAGTCCTCTAAATCGTTAAAATCGTTGAAAATTGAAGTGATGAGGTTTTCCATGGTTTCCTTATTCCCTCTTACTGCCCATGATTCATCGATTTTCGGTTCAATCGCTTCTGTTGGGAAAACTAACGGTTCAGCCATTTGGCCTAATGTGCCGTCTGCCAATACAACAACAGGATTTCTCCATTTGTCTGCAAGTTCAAATGCTTTCATTGTCAAGTCACACATTTCCTGAACGCTATTTGGAGCTAAAACTATATTCTTATAGTTTCCGTGGCCTCCTCCCTTAACAATCTGATTGTAGTCTCCTTGCTCAGGTCCGATATTTCCGAGTCCTGGTCCTGCCCTCATGATGTCGACTATGACTGCAGGCAATTCAGCACCTGCAAGGAAAGTAAATCCTTCTTGCATTAAACTTATGCCCGGTCCTGATGATGATGTCATAACTCTGTGTCCAGCACCGGATGCACCATAAACCATATTTATGGATGCTTCTTCACTTTCGGCTTGAACAAAGTTTCTTCCGACCATTGGGAAGTATTTTGATGCTTCGTGTAAAATTTCGCTTGCAGGAGTAATTGGGTATCCAAAAAAACAGTCACATCCAGCATACATTGCACCAATGACAACTGCTGTATTTCCTTTTACCATTTGATTACTCATTTATTTTCCCCCTTTATTAGCTACTTTAGCTTTAATCATTTTCCCGACTGAATCATCAACAATTTTTTTCAATTGATGTACTTCAAGTGCTAATGGCTCAGGGCAAGTAAAGTAACAGTCTTTACATCCTGTACATCCATTTCCACTATAATAAGCAAATTGATATCCTGCGTTATTCATGTCTTGTGAAAGTAATATTGCATTTTGAGGACATCCTACTATGCAGCGCATACAGCCTTTGCAAATCTCTTTATTTATAACTGGATAAGATATCTCTTCTGTCATTATATCATCTAAACTAATTTTTGTCATCGTTTTCTCTAATTTCAACTCTTCTTATTTTTCCACTGATTGTTTCTGGAATTTTATCCACATATTCAATCATTCTTGGATATTTATAAGGAGCTGTAACTCTTTTAACATGATTTTGAATGTCTTTAGTAAGTTCATCTGATGGTTCGAAGCCTGGTTGCAATATGATGGTTGCTTTTACAATTTGGCCTCTCACTTCATCAGGATAAGCGGTAATTGCGCAGTTGGAAACTGCTTCATGAGATAATACTGCACTTTCTACTTCATAAGGTCCAATACGGTAACCTGAAGATTTAATTATGTCGTCGTTTCTTCCAACAAAGTGAACATATCCGTCTTCATCTATCCATGCAGTATCTCCACAATGGTAATATCCATGGTGGATTTGCTTTTTATATTTCTCTTCATCATTTACATAATCTTTAAATAATCCAGGATTAGGCCCATCATTCATTTTGAAGCAAAGCTCTCCTTCTTCACCAATTTCCACTTTATTGTGGTTTTCATCTAATAATTCCAAATCAAATAATGGGGAAGGTTTGCCGATAGAAGCGATTTTTGCATCTAACCAGATGAATGTTCCGATGGATAATGTTGTTTCGGTTTGGCCGAATCCTTCTTTAATTCTTAAACCGGATAGTTTATAAAATCTTTCTGAAACCTCTGGAGGTAAAGGTTCGCCGGCTGTTGTAACATATTTTAAGTTTGAAAGGTCATACCCTTCAATGTTCTCTTTAATGATGAATCTGTATATTGTAGGTGGTGCACAGAATGTATCAACATTATATTCTATGATTTTTTCAAGTAATCTCAGTCCGTTAAACCTTTCATAATCATAAATGAATATTGAAGTTCCTGCAATCCATTGTCCGTAAATGTTTCCCCATACAGCTTTTCCCCAACCTGTATCTGCTGAGGTGTGGTGAATTCCATCTTCCACAACATTGTGCCAATATTTAGCAGTAGGAATATGGCCTAATGAGTAAGTATGTTTGTGTGAAACCATTTTTGGCAACCCACTTGTTCCTGATGTAAAGTAAATTAATGAAATCTCTTCGGCATATGTTTTTTCTTCACCGGTTGGTCTTTCAAATTTTGGACTTTCATTTTTTAGGGCTTTATTAAAGTTTATCCATCCGTCTCTGTCGGTTTCAATAACTAATTTAGGTATTTCAATTCCCAATGATTTTTCAGCTTCTTCATAATCAGGCAATAATGTGTCTTCTTCAACTGACACTACCATTTTCACATTTGCCTCTTTTATTCTGAAGTCAATATCGTGAAGCTTTAACATGTGTGTTCCTGGAATTGGTATTGCTCCGATTTTGTGCAATGCAACCATACAGAACCAGAATTCATACCTGTTTTTAAGGGTTAGCATTACACGATCTCCTTTTTTAATTCCTAAACGTTTAAACAGGTTCGCTGCTCTGTTGGAATATTCCTTCATGTCCTTGAAAGTGAAGATATACTCTTCTCCATAATCATTGGTCCAGATTAATGCGATTTTATCCGGATCGATTTCTGCGTATTTGTCAACAACATCAAATCCAAAGTTATAGTCCTCATTGTACGTAAGTTTAAAATTTTTATAAAAGTCTTCATAGGAGTTGAATTCAACTCTTTCTACAAAATCTCCAATTAAAGATGTCATGTAATTATCTCCATAAATATTATATGATTACTGCTAAAAATTTAGCGGGTTTGTCGTTAAGTGCTACCATTGCATGTCTATGTGTTGAATCGAAGAATATGGAATCTCCTTCATTTAACACGATTTCGTTATTGTGTATATAAATTTTTAAGGATCCTTCTAGGACATAGTTGAATTCTTGTCCTGGGTGTGAGTTAAGTGATGGAATAGGATTTTTTTTAGGGTCTACAACAACGAGGAATGTTTCAGCTTTTTTGTGAATGAATTTAGAACATAGGTTTTGATGAGTATATTCTTTTCTTCTGTCAACTGATACTCCCTTGTCTGCACGAGTAACATCGAAGATGTTCATTCTGCTTTCTTCACCAGTTAATAATAATCCTAAATCAACTTTAAAAATATGTGCGAGTTCATACAAAAAACTAGCTGGAATATCAACTTCCGCATTTTCATATTGGATATAAGTTTCTTCTTTAATATTTAATTCTTCTGCAATTTCTTTAGTAGTAATGTCTGAAAGTTCTCTCAATTCTTTAATTCTATTTCCAATATCTTTATTGTATTCATTCATATAAAAACACCTATTTTTCATTGATTCTTTATCATTATAATAATATATATTATAATATTATATGTTTTGATTTTAACATTATATAAACCTTATTAAAAATCATGATAATTCGTTATAAATTTATTGAACAATATTTTTTTAAAGTGTAACTTTTTGGACATTGATAAGAAAGTTTTATATAGTCCTAACTATAATTCTAATTTAATAATGTGAAGGAGTTTATGAAATGTCATCTAATGATATCGGAACCAATGTAATTTTTAAAAAACAGTTAGGTTTAAATTATGAAATTGACCAAAAATATGTTGGTTTAAAAATGAAGGAGAATAATATTTTATCTATTAATTTTAGAGTTCCTGGAAGTTTGATAGGTGAAGTTGAATCATATTTTAAAAGATTCAAATTAGGTGAACCAATATTGGTGGATATTGGTGGAACTGGGGATATCAAATGTGATTTCAAAGGACTTTCCCCTGTTTTGAAAAATAATGATGAATTGGATCAATATTTTATCTCAGCAACTTTGCAGGAAGATAAACAATATGACCCTTTGGAAGAAGAAAAATGTGAAACTTGTAGTGGATGTGGATTCCACTAATTTAATTCTTTTTTTTTTAGCTAAACTTTTGGTTTAGTGTCTTTGTTTCGGAAATAATATATTTTATCAGTAATACTGTGCCTGCCAAAACTATTATTCCAAGCAATATTATCCAGGGAAATGATGTTGCGATTGAATCAAAAGGCGTAAGGTCAATTAATGTTGCAGCAATATTGTTAATAAAATGCACAGTCATCGGAATCAGAATGTTATCTGTTTTTAGGTAGAGAATACACATGCACAATCCGAATAGAAATGCACTGACTATTCCTCCAAAGTCATGGCCAATGGCGAATAAAAAAGAGGAAATTATCATTGCAGGAGTTATTCCAATTCTAATTTTCAGTCTGTTGAATATGATTCCTCTGAATATTAGTTCTTCAAGAATTGGAGCAAATATGATTGATGCTATTGCGCTGAATAGGAATGCGTTTGGAGTTAGATTCACTGAATCAATGTCCATAATGCTTACCCAGGTCGGATCGCCCATTCCAAATATCATGTCAAGTGTTACAACTGAAAATAAAAACAAATAAGCAAATATGATGTTCAATAAGAATACGTATAATATTTCATTTCGGTTTTCTTTTAATTTGAATTGTTCAATATCTTTTGAAAGTCCTTCAGTACCTTTTAAACACCATATGAAGAATAATAAAATGAATACTGCTAAGGTAATTATGAATAAATCATCATTCATATCTATTGCTGGAAAAATGGTTGCCAACACTTCAGTCGCAATAAATGAGAGTATCACTGCTAAAATCAATTCCCAAATTTGTATTGTTCTAAGTCGGGTGTTGAAATTCTTTACTTTTTTGTCCATCTTTCAGTTCCAATATTTTGTTTTATTGCGTTAAGTATTATTACTAAATGTTTATTTTAAAATAATTTTGTTTTATTTAATATGGCGTATTATTTTTGTTTTTTTATTAATTAGATGCATATAAATCAAAATTTATAATTTAAACGCTATTATAATTTAAATTCATAATATTAAACAAATTTTTATTAATTTAAATAATATTTGAGCTATTATCTATTATTTTTAAGTAACAATATTTATATATTTTTATATGTATATTTATTATTTAAGAGGAGTCTAATAATATGTTTGATTTGGTGTATAATACCATATTTTTTGCTTCATTTGGCAATATTTACGGGCTGAGTAATATAACTCTTAGTCTATTTGATGTCTTATTAGCTTATGTTGTGGCAATTTTAGTTTCAATTATTGTTGCATTAATTTTAAGGCTTCCTTTATTGCCCAGCAAACCATATAGGTATTCTTTTGATGTAAGTGCATTATATCCGACTCCAATAATAGCTATTGGTATTTTTTCAATATTCTTGGTTTTAAATTATACTTTTATTTATAATGGAATTGTATTGGCAGCTATTATAGGCATTATATCTGCATTATTTGTGAAATATTTATTTGATTTTGTATTTCCAAAACCTTTAGATGAAGATGGTGGAGAGGATATACAATGAATGAAGTAATTGGAATTATAATTGCTGCCGTTCTATGTTGGCTAAATTTTGTCATTGTCGACACTTATTTTGGACTTCCCGAGCAACCTGGTGTTAAAGGAGCTAGGATTGTAGGCGAAGATGTCAAAAAGAGAGGTGGAGATATTGCAGGTGGATTCTTCCAAGGAAATATTTTATGTTCCCCGGATGCATCTGCAGGTACATTAATGGCCGCTATAGGATATTTGCTTTTAGGAATTCCTGGGGGGATTATAGCAGCATTTTTAATCTTTATTGGAAACAGATTATGTGCTGATCCGGGATATGCAGGAACTGTTGGAAGTTTGACTGCAACAATTATAGTGTTTATTTGTTCTTTTGTTGGCTTAACTCCTGAAATGTTTATTGTTGGAATGGTTATTGCAATTTTAACTGTTCAAGGAATAGATCAGGTTAGAGCATCTATATTTTTAGGAAAGATAGCTCAAAAATTCAATAAGCATGCAGAGGAGTGATTATATGTATGTTGAAATTATTGGAATTATAGTTATATTTGTATCATTGAGAGCTTTAATAACTCAAAATAGGGCTGAAAGATTGCTGTATTTGAATGTTATTGGTTTTGGAGTTTCTGCAATAATTGCATTGATAATTAATACTCCATTTGCTCTTGTAGTTGCTGCTGCATTCTTTATTTGTTCTACAATCAGTGCAAATGCAATTGCATATACATTAAATAAGCTAGATGATGAGATACTTTTGGAGTGAGGCATTAAAATGGAAATTGTATCAATAATTGCAATAGCTTTAATGGTTATCGGTGCATTTGGAATAATCCTTCTGAAGAAACCATTAGACAAAGTTATAATGTTTTCAATCCTTGATGCGGGTTTTGTTTTAGTCATCGTTGCATTCAAATATTTGGATGTTGCATTGTTTGCGGCACTAGCAGGCCCACTATCAACATTAGTATTCATTTTAGCTATTGTAAAAATTAATGAAATTAGAAAAAACAAGGTAAAAAGTGGTGAGTTGCAATGATTGATGTTCAAATATTCTTTTACTTTGGTATTTTCTTGGCTATAGTGGGAAGTTTAGCTACTGCATGGGGTCCTGGAGTAAATGATCCGATTGTAAGAACATTCAACACTGAAGTTGCATCTATTGGTGTTTGTTTGGTATTATTGTGTTATAATCATGTTTTAGCATTACTGACTTTACTTGCAACAACTGTAATTATCTCATTAATACTATTCAGAGCAATTATTCGTTTAGAAGAGATGGGGGCAGATGTATGAGAATTGGAGTTTTATGGAATAAGTTAGCTGACCCAAAAAATATTCCTCGTCTTTTCGCATTCAGTTTGGGAATAATTCTGATAGCTGGTCTTATAGTGCCTATGGCTTTAAATCCAGATCAATTATATCCTAGGCCTGCTCCACAGGTTCAAGTGGATGAAGGCTTAGCAATCGCTCCTTATGACAGAGGAGGGGAGGTTTTATCACAACCAGGCATAATCAAACCTCAGTATCCTGATAATGCAGCGGAACTGGGAATGATTACAGGATATATGTCTCCTCCGGCGCAATGGATATCATCAATATCTCCGTATTTCGGAACATCAATTTATTCATCTCCTGGAGGACTTATAGATGAAATATTATATTATACTAGAGGTTTCGATACTATTTTGGAATCCAGTATTCTGATGATGTCATTCATTATTGCTTCATGGTTGTCTATTAATTATACTATGAACAGAAAAAATGATGAAAAGGAGATAAAGGCAGATGTTAAAAAAGCCATAAATGAATCTACACAAGTTGCCAATGAAGTCAAGGTCAACGACTTAAAAGCCAGATCAAAACAATTGAGGAGGGATAACTGATGCTTTTTATACCTCCGTATGTTCCTGAAGCATTTTTAACAATGTATCTGCCGGCAATTTATGCAGGTTTGATTGTAGGATTCATTGCAACAATGGCAATCGCAATGAAAAGGCAAGAAATTCACATTCTTATCTTGACTGATTTGGTAGGTCTTGCCATGATATTTGTCGTATCTGCTGTTGGAACTGACTTGGCGGAAGCTTTAATTTTACCTGGTTTGGTTGTAGAATTGGCTGAAACCTTGGCGATTTCTGAAATTTTGATTACTCGTGAAATGCGTATAATAGAACAAGACCCTAGAAGAAATCTATCTAAATCTTCTTCAATATTTCCACAGCCATTTTCTTTAGATATGGAAATCATGACTACTGCACCTAATTTTATTGCATTAGTTTTAATTGGCTATGGTATTTTCTTGACTGGTTTTACTGGAGGAGCAGTAGCCGGTGGAGGAATTGTTTTATATGCATTGTCTAAAAAAGCAAGAGGACTTCCTGTACTAATGTTGGATGGTATTGCTGGAGTTTCCGGAATATCCTGGTGTTTATGGATAATTGGATTTTTATTGTTCTTTGTAGCACCACAATATTGGTTATTAAGTTTATTCCTTGCAGCATGTGGATTATTATTAAAAGTAGCTTCCAAAGTAGGCTTGATTGGTCTGCTTATGAGAGAGGATATGGATAAGGAGTAGGTGAGTTATATGGATTTCGTTACACTTGGAGGAAATTTACTTGGAACAATTCCGCTTGGAGATATCGTATTGTATGTTACACCATTCAACCTGTTCCTTTTTGCAGTTTTATTGGGCTTTACTTTATTGATTGCATTAAGTAAACCTGAAACCCAAATTGAAGCTACTATGCACAATTTAAATAATACTGAAGTTAAAGTTGGTCCAAAAGAATTCAAACAAAGAAGATTTTTATCAATACTTTGCGGTATTGCATCTGCCGGTGCAATGATTACTGGGGATTTGTTTAATTTCACATTGTTCATGGCATTGGTTGGTATATTAAATATTGGTATTGTATCAGCTGTAAAACAAACCACTGTTTTAAATTCAGCATTCAATTATGGTTTGATTGCAATGATGTGTAGTTTGCCATTATTCGGTGGTGCAGCTATTATTTTGGCGGCAACTGGTACATTATCTCTTGCAGTACTGTCTCAGATGCCTGCAAATCCGATGGTTGTATTCGGTGCAGTATTGATGTTGATTGGTATTTTGGGTGAAAGTGGAGTTGCGCCATTTTTCGCAAGTAAAGCAGAAATGTTCAGGACAGCAGGTTCTCCATTTATTGTTATTATTCACTTAAGTTCATTATTTATTATTGTAAGGGCTGTTGAAATATTATTATTGGTACTGTGGTAAGTGGTGAGTATGGATAGTCAAAAAAATATTTGTATTATATTATTGGTTTTATCAACAATAGCTATTCTTGCTTGTTTGGTTATAAACTTTGAAGCATGGATTGTATACACAATAGCTATTTTCGGTATTCCATTATGGATTTTATCTTTAGGTTTATTAACAATGGCTAAACCAAAACCTGAAGATGCAGAAGAAAGGGTGAAAGAACCATTTACTGGATATTAAGGTGGTATTGTGAATTTAATGGCAGAAATTTTAATTCAGGTTATTATTGCATTTCTAGCAGGAAGTCTGCTTTTAGGATTGCATAGAAAAATCATGGCTCGTGTTCAGAAACGTCCAGGTCCACCTATCGTCCAGCATCTGATACACTCTTTGAAATTTTTCTTTAAAGAGACTGCAATTCCAAAAACTGTATCTAAAGTATTTTACATAGGTATTGTGTTTATTTTGGCATTAGTTTGGATTGTAGGGGTCATTGTTGGTCCTGTAGCTCATGATTCCTTATTGATATTGTTTGGTGTTTATGCTGTTTATAAAATTGTGGAGCATAACTCCGGTTCAAGTTCAGGTTCACCATATGGTAAGTTAAGCTGTGTAAGGGCAGTACTTTCAGCGGCAACAGAACTTCCTTTGTTTGCAGCTATCGTATTTGTTTATCTGGTAACTGGAACAATGAATATTGGTGAAATAATTGCTTATCAGTCAGTACATGGTCCTTTAATATTTTCAATTCCACTTGCAGCCTTAATGTTTTTCATGTTAATTATTACCAAATCTCCATACTCTCCGTTTGCAATTACAAAAGATAAAGCATTAATCTCTGGATTTGAAACAGAACACTTTGGATTTTTAAGAGGATTCATGCTGTTTTCAGAGTCAGTTGCTTGGTATGTGATGCTTTGGGTATTCTTAACAATATTCTTTGGTCCTTTGAATGCTGTAGGATATTTAATAGGAATGATTGCAATAACATTTGTTACAGGATTTATTAATGCTACAACACCAATTTTAAGTCCAAATCATTCTGTTATGACTCAAATTACCATTGGAGCAATTTGCTTCTTTGGAACAATCTTAATGATATTTACAGGAGTGGTGGCATGAATAGTGAAGACGTAATTGTTTATTTAACTGCATTAGTTGCTGTCGGCATAATAGTTGTTGGAATTCTAGCAACATTCTTGCACTCAACTACTCTTGCTCCGATAGTGATTATAGGGGTTATTTTATCAATATTTGTATTACTGGCACGCGGGAACTTTTCACATAAAATAGAAAGTATTGAGAAGTTATGTTTTGTTATAACTTTCATAGCAATAATTTGTTCATTTATATTACTTTATAAACCAATGTAGGAGATATTATGTTAGATTATATGATTTATATACTTGCATTTGCTGTTGGATCAATTCTTGGTTTGCTTTACAGTTATAAAAAGCATGGCGAACCATATGTTGCAGTGCCTGACTTTAATATTCCTTCAGCTGCAGTATCAATTATCGGTTGGTGTCTTGCATTCAATGCAGGCAATGTCGTTTTGGCAGCTATAGGTTTTCTCCTTGGTGGTTTGGTAATGGGAGAAAGACCTGGCTATGGTAGAAAAGAAACTGCTTTAGGTTTAATTGTGGCAGTTGTATTATATTTATTATTAAAATTGACAGTATGATGTGATAAGATGGATGATGATGCAAAATTGGAGTTAATGCAAAAAAGAATTATCAAGAGTTATGCTTGGCAAAGAGACATAATCGTTCCTCTTTCCAAAGATTTCGATTGTACTGTTGATGAGGTTGAAGAAATTTTCTTTGATTTGTTTGACATGTCTTCTCTTGAAGCTTTGCATGCAACATGGGAATCCGCTAAAGATATTTGCCTATACAAAAAATTAAATGCAGATTTGAAATTATGTTGGTTTATTGACACTTTGGAGGTTATTCCAAGAGAGTCAGGAAGAGATTTAAAAATGCAATTGGTCAAGGAAATTAAAAACGGCAAATCCTATGAAGATGCCGTTAAAGAGGGAAAATTAGAATTATTCCAATTATTAAAAAAAGAAGCTGAAAACTAATGTTTATTATTTTATTGAAATTAAAGAGGGAGTACAATGTTAAATGCGATTAAGGATGCTGTGAGAAAAAGCTCAATTCATGTCTGTATCGTAAATTGTGGTGGATGTAATGGATGTGACGTTGAATGTGTTGCATTATTATCTCCAAGATATGATTTAGAGCAATATGGTATTTATGTTCACAACAATCCTCGTGAAGCTGATGTTTTGTTATTGACTGGAGCTGTTACAGAACAGTGGGTTGATAACTTAAAAAGAGTTTATGATAAAGCTCCTGAACCAAAAATTGCAGTAGCGGTGGGTAACTGTCCGCAGTCTGGTGATGTATTTAATCAAGAAGGGGGTCATGTTCATGCTCCTGCTTCAGATTTTATTCCAGTTGCAGCAGCTATTCCTGGATGTCCGCCTAGACCTAGTGAAATATTGGAAGCTATTCTGGCTGTTGGTCCACAAGCTATTGCAGATCGTGGGAGGGAACAAGAATGATAGTGCCTATTGGTCCAATTCATCCTGCTTTAAAAGAACCTATCAGGCTCAAACTTCAAACTGAAGGTGAAAGAGTTGTTAAAGCAGAAATTGAATATGGATATGTTCACAGAGGTATCGAAAAGATAATCGAAGGAAAAACTTGGCAGAAAGGAATTTATCTTTCAGAACGTGTTTGCGGTATTTGTTCATATGAACACACCCAGACCTTCGCAGAAACAATTGAACAAATTTCTGATGTTGATGTTCCGCTCAGGGCTCAATTTTTAAGAGTTATCACAAATGAATTAGATAGAATTCAAAGTCACTTGCTTGGAAATTCCACATTTTTCAAATCAATGGATCATGAAACCTTATTTATGCATGTTTTGGAATTAAGAGAATATGCAATGGATTCTATTGAACTGTTAACTGGAAATAGGGTCAATATGGGATGGAATGTTGTTGGTGGTGTGAGAATGGATGCAGATGAACGCCATTTCAAGCCTATATTGGAAAATCTTAAAAAAATTGAGGAAGGTTTTGAAAGAACACGTGCATTATTTGCCGAAGGTCCTGCACTTGCCTTGAGATGCAAGGGCATTGGTTACATGTCCGAAAAAGAAGCAATTAAGGGAAGGGCGGTAGGTCCTATTGGAAGAGCTTCTGGTGTTAAAGAAGATTACAGAAAAGGCCATTACACTTATGATGATCATTTTGACTTTAAGGTTATTAGAAGAACTGAAGGAGATAATTACGCAAGAACATTAACTAGATTTGATGAAATTCCTGAATCAATTAGTTTAGTTAGACAAGCTATTGAAAACATGCCTGATGGTGATATTCGTACTCCTGTTGATTTAAAATCAGGTTATGCAATGCGTAAAAATGAGGCTCCTCGTGGTGAAGTTACATATATGATTGAAACCAATGGAAGTTTGATTAAAAACATTTCAATCAGGACTCCAAGTATTGCAAATATGGATTCTTGTGCAAAATATATGATTCGTGATGTTCCGACAGTTGCGGATGCTGTTGCAACTTATGCCACAAGTGATCCTTGTGTTGCCTGTGCTGAAAGAGTGGCCATTACTAATGAAGCAGGCAAAACATCAATCAAAAAATGGGATGAGGTGAGATAAATGTCATCTCTAATGTGGTATATTTATGATTTTGCAAGAAAAGCATGGACCGATGCATTTGCAAATGCAAAAACAGAACATGAAATCGTTGAAAAGCCTGAACGTTTTAGAGATTTCCCAAAAGTTAACAAGGAATATTGTATAGGTTGTGGAGCATGTACTGTTTCTTGTCCTTCACCAAATGCTATCAAAATTGTCAGAGAAAAGGATAGTGAGGAATCTGAAGGAATGACTTATCCGGTAATAAATCCGGGCGCCTGTATACGTTGTGGTTTTTGTGCTGAAGTTTGCCCTACTGACCCGAAAACATTGGAATGTGGTTTGAATCATTTAATTTTACCTGAATTCAATATTATTCCATCTAAAAGACAGTACATTGTTGATGATTATTTATGTATCAAATGTAAGAAATGTATGAAAAAATGTCCTGTTGATGCAATAGAGATTGTTAATGATAAACTTCATGTTAATCAGCTTAAGTGCATCTCCTGTGGTGAATGTTTGGAGGTATGTCCTGTTAATGGTGCTATGAAAGGTGTGTTTGTTGAAAATTTACAGGACCAAAAAGACCTAATTCTTTTAACCGTAAATTATCTTGAAGATTATATCAATGGTAAGGAAGAGGATTTGAGGTCTTTAGAGCAAGACGGTCTTTTACAGTACGATGTTCCTCTTTCCGAGATATGGGATGAAGCATTAAAAATCATTCCTGATGAGGAAATCTCCTTGGAAATCATCACAAATGCAGTAAATAGACTTAAAATTAGAATAATCGATTGGGATGAATCTAAATGTGAAAAATGTCAACTTTGTGTTCCTGAATGTCCTACAGGTTGCATTACATTCGATGAAAGCAAAGATACAATCGTAAGGGATAAGGATAAATGTTTACGTTGCAGTATCTGTTACCAAACTTGTCCATTTTCAGTAATTAAGTATTTCATTGCCAAATTCTCTATTGAAGATGGCAAAATTATTCATACAACAGTAAAAGCATCTAATTTAAATGAGAATATTGTTATGGAGTGAGTGTTATGATTGATAGTTATACTAAAACACCAAGACCATTAAGACACGTTGATGTTGATTATTTGGTTGATCAAACAAAATGTGCAAACTGTGAAGATAAACCTTGTCTTCAGTCATGTCCTATTGATGCAATCTATTTGGATGAGGATGACAATCTTATTAAATTAAAAAATACTTGCTTTGGTTGTGTATTGTGCCGTAATGCTTGTCCGTTTGATGCAATTTCTCTTGATGTAAAAATGGATCCTCCTTTAAAGGAAAACGTTCCAAACATCAATGTCAAATTATGTAAAGCTTGTGGTGCCTGTGTTCAAGCATGTAAAAACGGTTCTATTCATATTGTTGCTGACGGAAAACAGGAACCTCACAGTGAAATTGATAAGGATACTTGTATCCGTTGCGGATATTGTTTTAGAGTCTGTCCAACTGATGCAATCAAATATGGTCAGTTGCTTCCAAAAACGGTTAAAGGAGGTAAGGCAATTGTTGTAAATCAGGACAAATGTATTGGGTGTATGACATGTACTCGTGTTTGTCCGTCAATGGGTGCAATAAATGTCGGAAGAACCAATAAGTTGCCTTATATTAATCCTGGTTATTGTGCAAGATGTGAAGAATGTATGCACTCTTGTCCTTCAACAGCAATCAAGTACTCCTCACGTAAAAAAGCTTATAAGATGTATAGTGAAATCAAATCGTTTGATATTGTGTCAAGTATTATAGATTATGATATGAAACAGTTGTCTCTTGATTTGATAAGTTTAAACAAGGTTCTTGAAAAAGTTGGAAAGTCAATAGCCTTGGAATTCAATGACCAAAACTTTGAAAATTTCATTGAGTATAAGGTAAACGATTTGATGGAAAGAGAACTCAAAATCAGTCTGGCTTCAAGCATTGAAGTAAATAAATTCTCAAAACTCTTTGGGTCTTACTTGATGGATAGAAACATTGAAGTCTATGAAAACAAGTGTATTGCATGTGGTGATTGTTTTAATGTATGTCCGGTTGGAGCAATAGAGCTTGACGGTCCAAATCCAATAAAAATTAATGATAAATGTATCTATTGTGGTAAATGCGTAGAACAATGTAAATTTGATGCTATTGGAGCTTATGATGATTATTTCTACAGCAAGGATACTGATTTGTATTATGCAAGGTCTTATCTGCATTATCAGAGGTTGGGTGATTTTTCACTTTCAAGCACCAAATGTCAGGCTTGTGCAATCTGTGCTAAAAACTGCCCTACTGGAGCATTAACATTAAATGATGATAAGATTGATTTTGACAGTGAAAAATGTATTTACTGTAGAAATTGTGAAGCGATTTGTCCTCTTAATGCAATAAGGATTGTTAACTTTAGGTGAGATTATGTTTGAAAAATCATTTATTACTGATTGTGAAGGTCCGTTAACTTTAAATGATAATGCTTTTGAGGTATCTGCTCATTTCATTGAAGATGGGGGAGAACTATTTAAGATTCTAAGTTTATATGATGATTATTTGGTTGATGTCGTTAAAAAAGATAATTATAAGGCGGGCAATACTTTAAAATTAATTTTACCTTTCTTTGTTTGTGAAGGTATTAAAAATTCCGATTTGATTGATTTTTCACAGAATAATATTTATGCAGTTAACGATTCAAAATTCCTTTTGAAATATTTGAAGAAAGCTATGAATACTTATATAGTTAGTACTAGTTATGGCCAATATATCGAAGCACTTTCTAATTATATGGAGTTTCCATTTGAAAATACATTTTATACAAAAGTGGATGTAGATGCATTGCATTTAAATGATGATGAAATTGAAAAAATAATTGAATTTAAACAGGAAATATTGGAAAATCCTAATGATTATGAACTTTTTGACAAAATCTTTTTTGGCGAAATCCCAAAGATGGAACTCTATGAAAACATTAAAAAAATAGATGTTGTTGGTGGGGAAGGCAAAAAGTTAGCTATTGATGAGATAATTAAAAGGGATGGAATCGATACGGGTGAAATATTGTACATTGGAGACAGCATAACTGATGTTGAGCCATTGGCTTTTGCAAGGAAAAATAATGGCATAAGCATTTCATTCAATGGTAATGAATATCCTATGAAAGTTGCAGAAATTGCTATTGTATCTCCAAGTGCGATTGCAACTTGTGTTATAGCTAATATTTATTCAGAAAGTAATAAAAATAATGTTTTAAAGTTCATTGAAAAGTATAATGGGTCAAATAATTTAATGGATTTATTTGATGAATTCAATATTGATTTGGAAATAAAAAATAAGTTTTTTGATATTTTCAGCAATGAAAATTATCCTTTAATTAAAATTATAGATGAAAATAACTTCGATGATATCCTAAAAATAAGTAAAGACATGAGAAATAACATTAGAGGTCAGGATATTGGAGGATTAGGTTAAATTTATAGAAGGTAATAGAATGAATTATGATAAAGTTGAAGACACCTTTTTTGAAGCCTTTGAAGGAAAATATGTAAGGGCTTTAATCACAGGACCTACAAAGGAAATTGTTAAAAGGGCAGCATATGATTCAACTTCAACTCCAAGTGCTGTTATTGGTAGAGTTGAAGGTGGTGTTGAGGGATTTTTGGATGAAAGTCAAACTCCTGATGGAAGGTATGGTGCTATAGTACAATACTGGTTAGGTGGCGATGATGTAGACAAGTTTGCATTTGAATTATCCTACAGATTGAGACAGGACGTTTTAGTCAAGCCATTTACCCGTATATTTGATTATTCTGATTCAGACAGTGATGAATACATTGAAATGATGGACATTGTAGGGCACTGTGGTGATGGTTATGAATGGATTGTGGAAGAATACGGAAGGAAAATGATAAATGTTCCAATTGCTGTTCCTGATTTCCAGATTGAAGAAAAATTCAAAATTAATGATGGAATAATGGGTGGTAATTTCTGGTATTTGTGCTCAACTCAGGAAGCTGTTCTTGAAGCAGGTGATGCCGTTATCAATGCAATAATGGAAGTTGAAGGGGCTACTGCACCATTTGAAATTTGTTCTGCAGCTTCAAAGCCTGAAACCAATTTTCCAGAAATAGGCCCCACTACTAATCACGTTTATTGCCCATCTTTAAAAGAGACTTTAGGTGAAGAATCTAAAGTTCCAGAGGGTGTTAATTATATTCCTGAAATTGTTGTAAATGCAATCAGTGAAGAATCTATGAACAAAGCTATTAAGGCTGGAATTGATGCTGCTTTGGAATTTGATGGAGTAGTAAAAATCTCTGCAGGTAACTTTGAAGGCAAACTAGGGGATAAAAATATAAATTTATTAGATATCTTAAAGTAAGGTTTTAAAATGGAAATTTTTGATAATGATCTTAACGCAGAAATAATTGGATTCGGAGCTTTGAATGTCGATAAGCTTTATTCTGTAGATAAAATTGTTTCTTATGATGAAGAAAGCTTTATTACAGATGAGACTGATACTCCTGGTGGTTCTGCAGCTAATACTATTGTTGGATTATCACGTTTGGGATGTTCCACATCCATCATTGGAAAAATTGCCGAAGATGAAGATGGTGATTTGATAGAATATAATCTGGCAATTAATGGAGTTTATACAAATAATTTAATTTACTCCGAAAGAGGTTCTACAGGAAAATGCATAGGTTTTGTTGATAAGAATGGTGAAAGATGCCTTTACATCTCTCCGGGGGTTAATGATGAAATTGAAATTGGCGAAATCAATCCATTAAATATTATGCGATGTAAAATCATGCATTACACTTCATTTGTTGGTGATTCATTTAAAACCCAAATAGAGCTTTTGGAAAAATTAAATAAAGAGACTCTTTTGAGCTTTGATCCTGGAATGCTGTACGTTGAAAAAGGTTTTGATGAGTTAAAACCAATTCTTGAAAGAACTGATATTTTGCTTATCAATGAATCTGAATTAAGATTGTTATGTAATGATAATGATGCTGATTTAAAGGAATTATCTATAAATCTTTTGGATTTGGGAATTGACACCATTGTTGTAAAGCAAGGTTCCAAAGGTGCTTTTGCAATAAATAATTCCGAAGAATGTTTTGCTGAAGCATATGAATGTGAAGCTGTTGACACCACTGGTGCAGGGGATAGTTTTAACAGTGGATTTTTATATTCCTTCTTGAAAGGATATGATTTGGAAAAATCTTGTAAAATTGGAAATTGGGTGGCCAGCAGAGCCATTCAGGGTTTCGGGATGGATAAGTTCCCTACTGCAAAAGAGTTGGATGAATTTTTTAAATAAGTTAATGATAATAAATTAGTTAGTTGGTAATAATATGAATGTATCTTTTATTAAACAGATGAAAAATTTGGAACGTGAAGTTCTTTTGAAATCTGTTGAATTAGATGACGATGGAGAGGATTTCCAATTTGAACTAAATGACTTTAGTGTTAATGAGGAAATTATCGCCGTTGCGCCTAAATGTGTAAGATGTAATACCTGTGTTGAAGCATGTCCAGTTAATGCAATCGAACCAGCTAATATATTTAGAATAGCTAAAATAACTGATAAATGTGTCAAATGCGAAATATGTGTACAAAATTGTCCGATTTCAGCTATTAAATTAATTGACAATTCAGTTGTTTATAACAGTGAGGATGAAAGTGATGTTATTGAATATAACTTGAGTAACGTCAGGTCTCCTCATAGGGTAGTTAGGATGAATAGTATTTCAATTGATTATTCAATTGATAATAATTGGGATGATTGTGCTAATTTATGTCCGACAAATGCATTCACGATGGAATTTAAGGAATTCTTTGAGAATTTAGATATGGATTTAGGCATTGAACTGATTGAAAATGAGTTATATCCATATATTAATGAAAAAATGTGTATTGGATGTGGAGCATGCGCTGAAATTTCACTAAACAGCAATGCAATTGAACTTGACAGGTATCTAGGTCCGATTGTACATGGCAGGAAAATTGATATTAATCATGAATCCTGTGTAAATTGCTTTTTATGTGAAGAAAATTGTCCGACAGGGGCTATTGAGTTAATCGATGGAGAAGTTGTCCTTGACAATGATAAATGTATAAGATGTGTTGAATGCACTAATCATTGTCCTGTGGGTGCATTAAAACGAATTGAAATAGAATAAAAATGGGGGTTTTTTATGAGAGCAAAAGAGTTAATGGATAAAGAATTTGTATATTTGAACTGTGATGATAATATTATTGAAGTTTCAAAAGTAATGGAAGAAATTAGACGTTTTACCTGTCCTGTTGTTAATGATAACAAGCAACTCGTGGGATGGATAACATCTTTTGACATTACAAGGGGTTTAAGGGAAGGAAATGAAAAAATATCTGAAATCATGAGTGGGTATGAAGAAATTGCTACTGTTCATGAAATGGATCCTGCAAGAAAAGCAGTAATATTGACCGCAAACAATAAATTCGTTACCGTACCTGTTGTTAATGATGATAATCAAGTAATAGGTATGATTAGGGCATGTGATATTGTAGAATTATTATCTGACTTATATGACGTTAAAGTATATAAGTTATATGAAGCAATGCAACATCAGCTTAAAGGTGTAACCTGGGACGAATTAATGTCTGCATCTGCTTTAGTTTCTAAAAAAACTACTGGTGTAAAGATTTCTGCTGAGGAATATGAAGAAAACATTATGAATTCCACATTTGGTGAAGCCATTTGGGCTACTGGTGGTTTGGAAAAATTCTTTGCAGGTTTGATATCTGTTGGTGAAATGGTTATCGCTCGTCGTGTGGGTAAAGCAAGAAAATAGTTTTCTTTCTTGTGTGTTGACTCATGCTAATGAATAATGTTATTGGCTAAAAAGTTATCAATAAGTCTGTACCATTCAAATACAATAAATTCCCCATTTACAAAATTTCTTTCAAAACTGATGGCTGTTGACTGTAATTTGATATTTTTCATGTTATAACGCATTCATTTAATATTTTGATTCGAATTTAATGTAAATCATAGATATATTAAAATAAGTTATTTTAAGGCATTAACTGGATTAAAGGTATTGATATGTCTATGAATTTTATCTTTTTTCATTTTTAATATTTTAAAAATTTAAAAAGGATTTAAATGTTTATTTTTTTAAAATAATTGATATTACTTTTTTTAATTAATTTTTATCAATTTAAACATTATTTTTATAAATGATTAAAAACTAATCTTATACATATAAATCAATTTTTTTGTATGGCGGTTATAAAATATGCAAAAAGTAATAAATGCTCATTGTCATATTTATCCTGAAAAAATTGCTTCAAAGGCAGTTAAGGGAATTAGGGATTTTTATGATTTAGACATGTCTTTAAATGGTAAAGTTGATAATCTCATAGAAGATGGAAGCAAGGTGGGTGTTGTACATTATTTGATTCATTCCGTTGCAACAACCCCAAAGCAGGTACGTTCAATCAATGAATTTATTAGTGGTGTTGTAAAAGAAAATCCTGATTTGTTTACAGGTTTTGGAACTCTTCACCCTGATAGTGATGATATCGAAGGCGATTTTGAACATTTGATTGGTTTGGGACTTAAAGGAGTTAAACTCCATCCGGATTTCCAGCAATTTGCATTAAATGAAGAAAAGGCTTTCAAACTTGGTGAAGTTATTAATAAAGGTAATGTGCCTGTTCTAATTCATTGTGGGGATTATAGATACAATTATTCAAATCCTGATCAACTAAAACCATTTCTTGATAAGTTTCCTGACATGTTAATTATTGGAGCTCATTTTGCAGGCTGGAGTGTTTGGAAAGAAGCGACTGAAAAACTTTCAGGAACTCCAAATCTTTATGTGGATTTAAGTTCCAGCCTTTATGAGTTGTCTTCCCAAGATGCAAAAAAATTTATTTATAAATATGGGGTTGATAAGGTTTTATGGGGAACGGATTATCCTATGTGGGAAGCAGAAAGTGAAATGGAACTTTTCCATAAAATCGGTTTGACTCCTGATGAAGAAAACAAAATCCTATATGAAAATTCAGCAAAAATTTTAGGATTGGAATAATTTCGGTGAAAATATGATTTCAAAAACGAAATTGCTCATAATTTGTTTAATCGTTGCTTTGTTTAGTGTTGCTGTTGTTTCTGCTGGTGATGTTAATTCTACTGATTTGGGATTAAGTCAAGCTGATGATTCAATTGCAGTCGAAAACAATGATGTATACAAATTAAGCAATGTTGATGAAGATGTAATGTCTTCTAATAATAATTCAGATACTCTTAATAAAGATTTAAGTCAAGATAATACTTATTTTAATGCAAAAAATGATGAAAAAGTAAAATTAAATTCTACTATTACTTCTGTTAGTAATAATGTTATTAAAGGAAAATATTTCCAAATTTATTTAAAGGATTCAAATAAAAATGTAATTAAAAATGCTAATGTGACTTTTAAATTAGATGGTACTGTTTATAATGCGGTTACTAATTCCAATGGAATTGCAAGTCTTAAAATTTCAAAAGCTCCAGGTTCCTATTCTGTATCTGCTTCATTTAAAGGTACTGACAAATATAATTCTGTTTCAAAAAAATTCACAATAAATGTTCTTAAGCCAACTTCAATTCTTATTGGAAATGATATACTGCTAACTAATGGATACTTGAAGATTTATTTAAGAAGTGCTTATGCTGATGCAATTTCAGCTAAAACTTTGACAATAAAGATAGGTAATAAAAAATGGACTAAAAAAACAAATTCCGAAGGTATTGCTGTAATAAAACCTAAATTAGGTACTAAAACTTATTTGATTGAAGTTACTTTTGGTGGTGGAAGTGATGTAGGGGGAGCATCTGCTTTTAAAAATGTTACAGGAATAAAAGGAGAGGTTAGAAACCCTTATACAGATAAAGTTCCACTTAAAAATGGCGCTCCTGATATTGATTACTTGCCAGGCAGTTTTATTAGGGGCGATGGAGACATGAAATACACTCTTTTAAAATCTCAATATCTTGAAGTTATTAAGAAGGATAAATATTGTTTATATTTGAAAAATAAATTGTCTAAATATGTATTTTTCAAAACAAAATCTGAACCTAAATATAAACATGTGATTGTCCGAGAAAAATGGAATGTAATTGAAAGGGCAATCAATACCAAAATTGTTCTTAAAAATGAATATGGGTACTGGCCAAGTCAAATTACTGCAAATCTTAAAGGAAAATCTTACACTTATCCTGAAGTGAGGGATGTGCAGGATACAGGATATACTTGCGGTCCAACATCAGCTAGTATGTGTAGTCAAGTTTTAAGAAATTATGTCAATGAATGGCATTTGGGTGTAAAAGCAGGTACAACATATGAGGATGGCTCATCCACTAGTGGTTTGAAAAGGGCGTTAGAGAAATATAATATGCAATGTTCCTATTATTATAAAAGTTCATTTGATAAAGCTTTAGATGCTCTTAAAAAAGGTGGTTGTGCTTTAATTTTCCATACTTGGTATCATTATGTTGCTATTTTAGATATAAGTGCAGATGGTAAAAAAGTTTTGGTAGGTAATCCTTCAGGAGATTATGATGTTGGAAGTCATGGCATTCCAACCAATTGGTTGACAGTTAAATATATGAAAACCTGCTTCAATGATTATGACACTTCTGGTTTGATTGTTAAACTTAAATATAATTTAAGCAAAGCCACTAAAACAAAAATGAATGGCTATTACTCAAATATGGGTGGTGGCTGGACTCGATCCAATACTGACGAAAGACTTGTCCAAATATAATTTTGGACTTTTTTTACTTTTTTTATTCTCTTTTTTTTTCAATGGTATTACAAAGAATTTTATAATTTATTTGAGAATATTATATTGATTAAGATAGGTTTATTGGGTTTCAAAGAAATGAAGAAAAATTTAAGACTGTCGAATATTGTTAATTAATTGGGTGATGAAATGGATAAATGTCCTAATTGTGGTTATCCTTGTGATGTTTTTGAAGCGCCTTGTCCTAATTGTGGATTCATTCCTTTTGATGAGGAATATGGGGATTAGTCATGTGGAATTTGATTTGACCGATTTTAATAGGTTGTAGGTTACTTTTTGTATAAAGAAAATATTTTTCTTCGTTAATTATTTGAAATTTTTGTTTGCATGTTTTGGCTGATTTTAATTAATTTTTAATTTGCGGTAAATACTATTTTTTTGTAACATCATTGACAAAAAATTTTTATAATATTTTATCAGAAATATATTTTATGGCAAGGCAGGTTAATATTAATAAAGATGTTCCCATTTCTGAAATTCGTAAGGTTAAAAGAGATTTGCAGAAATTTGTGGATTTGTATGAAAAAGTTACATTTATTGAAGAAATTTATTGCGATAGTAGTGTAAAATCTGCCATGGAAAAAAGAGGAAAAACTGCTCAAACAGGTTATAAATGGGTTAAAGATTGGAATGAAAATGGCTTTGATGGTCTATTTAGAAAGGAAGGGTCTGGGAGAAATTCAAAGTTGTCTGACCTTCAATTTAAAGTTTTAAGGGAAAATATTATTTCAAAAGGATTATCCAGTGTTCAGGAAATTAAAATTGAGATAAAAAATGAATTTGGGGTTGTATATTCAGAAAGGCATCTCAGACGGCTGATTTTTGACTTGGGTCTTGAAGATATGATAATTTCAAATCACATTAAATAATTTTATATATGATTTTTTTTGTCCATTTTGTTTTGGAGGACAATATTTATCTAACCATGTCTGATTCTGGTATTATTTTTTTTACAAAATTATTTTTTTAATAGAATAATATTCATTTTTAATATAATTTTTTTAAAAATTATTT
>NZ_JAXJXF010000153.1:0-8396 GCF_036307625.1 Methanobrevibacter sp. | reverse complement strand
TTGTGTATAAATAGTATTAGTTTATATGGAGGAAGTGAAATGGAAAACAGAAATATCATTGTAATTTTAATTGTGATAATTGTTATTCTTGCCGCTGCAATCGGATTTATGCTAGTAAAGCCAATGCATGCAAAAGAGCCGACAAAAATCAAAGTAACCAGCAATAAAACTTTAAATGAGGGAGATAATTTCTCAGTTAAGCTGACTGATTTGAACAAAACTCCATTGTCCAAAGAGAATCTCAACATCACAGTCAAAGACAGCACAGGCAAGGTTGTGGCAAATAAGACAGTCCAAACCAATGACAAGGGCAATGCAAAGATGGATTTGAACTTGAAAAAAGGCAACTATGATGTTACGGTGAGCTATGGTGGAAATGAAAACTACACCGGAAACAACACAACGCAGAAATTGACAATCAAGGAAAAGGTCAAAGAAACTGTTAGTCAATCCTCAACTTCCGGTGCTGGTGGTTATGATAAGTATTCTCCACAGTATGGTACCTATATAAGGCAGTATACTGATTCTAATGGCATTCAGCATATTGAGGGTGCTAATGGAATGCATGAAAGTTATAATCCTCGCACAGGTGTGTTCAGTGGTGTGGATAGTCATGGCAATACATACCGTAGCAACATGTGATGAGTAATTGTCCATGAATGATTTCTGTAGGCGCAATTCTGCCTACAAATATTCCTTTTTTTTTAGAAAGAACATAATTGCATTTATATCTTCAGCAAGGAATGGATAAGATAATCCATCGATTGTTCCATACACCATTTAAATACATTAACTATATTATTAATTATTAACAAAATTACAACATACTTATAGATTGGTGGTGGAATGTTTATGGATAAAAAATATTGTGACCAATGTGGACAGGAATTGAATATCTCGGCACAATTCTGTTCGGCTTGTGGTGCCAGTGTACCTTCTGTAGAAAAAGAAACTGTTGGAAATAAGGTGGATAAGATTATAGATAAAACCAAATCCGGCGCCGGCGGTTCATCCAATGTTAAATTTATACTCATCGGGATAATTGCGGTGTTGGCGGTGCTGATTTTAGTATTTGCATTTTCTGCAGGAGTAATCGGTTCCGATGCAGTTGATGTTACAAGTCTTTCTCTTGATCACAAATATTTCTATGCCAATGTGGTTTCAAGCGGAACAGTTGATGAACGGCCAATTACAGGTATCATTAAATTTAGTTTCATGCCAAAGGAATATCTGGAACGCGTAACAGGCATCGGTTTGAAAAATATTGAAATTTCCTATTCGGACGGTCAGACACAAAAGGTGGGTTCAGGTGTTTTCAACGGGCATGAGAATATTTACAACCCTCATCAGGAATATTCCTATTCCATGAATTACGTTGTGAAACTCTACACCAAAGCTGATGATAACATTGATGCTTACTATAAAACCAATCATATTAAGGCAGACATTGTTGTAAACACGACCGGTGAAACAAATAAGGTTATCGGCCACATTAATCAGGATGTAGTTCCACCAAGCAAATGAGGTTAAGACAATGAAGAAGATAATAATATTTCTAATGTTTTTATGCGTATTATTGTCTGTTTCGGCAGTAAGTGCAGCAGACAATGTGACTGAAAAAATAATCTCAATTGAAAACGATAATTCTAATGAAATTATTAATGTAAATGCAGCAGATTCAATTGAATATAATGTTGTATCTGTATGTGCTGATGATAATTTAACTGTTAGTGAAATAGATGATGAATTACGTGAAGGGTCATATTTTAGGGAAGGACCTGACGGTTATATAGATAGTTATGATAAGACTTTAACACATAAAAGTTCAACTAAATACAGTGTCAGGCTTGTTGGAGGCTCTCCAAGTGGCGAATCTGTTTCTTTTATAGTTTATAAAGGAGATTCAGGTGCCCATGTGGGAACATATCGTTCCATTGCAGATTCCAATGGTTATGCTTACTTGAACAAAGATTTGGATCCGGGCAAATATTGGGTTAAGATGCTTTCAGACAATTACGGTAGTGTTTACAATACTCTTACTGTAAAAATCAATGGGTATAGGGATGCAAAAATTGATATAACAGATACATATTATAAGTATGGTTCTGGTGATGTTATTTTTCATTGGGAAGGTTATCTAAAAGGATATTTTAACATTTATAAAGGAAACAAACTAATCCATAAAAAACTGATTTATCCTAATGCTTCAAAAGTACTCACTGACGATGATTTTTCACAATATGTTTATCTAACAAAAAAACTTGCATTGGGAACATATGCTGTAAAAATTACCAACACTAATGGAAAAGTTATAAAAAAAGCATCATTTAAAGTTACTAAAATGCCAACCTATATTTATAGTCCCAATGTTAAATTCACATCAGGTGGAACAAAACACTTAACTGTCAGTGTATATAATAAAATAGATGATGATTCAGCATCAGGGTCAGTTAAAGTTGCTATTGATGGCAAAACATATAAAGCTAAACTTAATGATGGTGAAGCCAACATAAAAATAAAAGTTCCATCCAAAACCAAAACTTATGTATGCAAAGTTTCATTTTTAGAAAACAGTAAATTCAAAAGCAGTTCAAAAACATTCAAATTAATTGTTAAAAAACCGGTCACTAAAAAAATTAAGAAAACAACTAAAAAGTCAACCATTAAGAAAAAATCTAATTCAAAATATGTTACTTTAAAGGTTAAATACCATAAATTCATTTCTAAAACAGTTAAAGGGGACCGTGTATTTTCCTATTACACAACAACAAATGGTCAATATTCTCCAGGAATTTATATTGAAGCATGGGGAGGTAGTACCCCAAGCAGTCCTAAACACATCAAACTGACCAAGGCCACATTCTTCTTTAAGAAAAGTAATGGAAAAATCGTTACAACAACCAAATCTCCAAGATATGGTATGATAAATTGCAAATTAAATGGATATACTCCATATAAAGTTAAAGTATTCTATAAATAATTAAAATTATATTTCAGAGGTGTTATAATGGAAAACAAAAACATAATAATTATAGTATTGATTGTAATCATTATTGCTCTTTTAGTTGGAATTTTTGCAACTATGCCACATGCAAATAAACAGGATACCAAATTGACTTTTAAAAGTAATTCCACAATCACTGAAGGCGATTCCATCAAAATTCAGTTAACCGATGCCAATGGAACAGGAATTGCCAATCAAACTGTTAATGTAACCATTACCGATAAGGATAAATCCAGTGATTATCATTCAGTCGAAACCAATGATTCAGGTATTGGAACATTAAACATTAATAAAAACGCTGGAAACTATACCATAACTGTTAGTTATGCTGGAAATGACCATTATGCAGGATGCAATGCAACTAAAGAAATAACTATTGACAAAAAAGTTGTAGAGGCAGAACCTACCAGCTCAGGCAGTAGTGGCAGTGATTCCTCATCATCCAAGGACAATAATGCCATATATTATGACAGTAAATATAATATTTACTACAATGGCGAAGGAATAATTGTTAATCCAGATGGACGTCACGGCCAAAGTGAAGGAAGCCGGTATAGTGATGTTAAGGCATTTTATGATAGTGGCGTGGGAATGAAATAATTAATTATTGGGTGCAATTTTGCATCTATCTCTATTTTTTTTTATTTTTTTTTGTATAAACGTTCATCATCCAGGATATGCTTATTTTTGCAAGTTGTCATGCTAGTTTGTATTAACGATTAATATTTTAAACTGTTGCATATGTAACTGTCAATTTAATTATCTATAAAACTAATAATTCAATTACTTCTCCATGACCGTAATAAATTAATAGACTATTTTGGATAAATATATATCAATTAAAAAGTTTTGGAGGAAAAAGTTTGAGATATAAAAAGATAATGCTATTGGCAATATTATTTGTAAGTCTGCTGGCGGTTTCGGCAGTAAGTGCCACTGACAATACTTCATGTGATGCCGTTGGTGAAAAAACAACTGATGAAGCTGTAAGTGTGGAAAATGATGAAAATGGAAATATTTTAAAAAAGACAAGTGAAGAAAATAATGCATTGACACAGGCAAATAACGCTGAAACTGATTCACAAATACTGAGTGGAGGCGAAGGCACTTATAATGACTTAAGAGATGAAATAGGTTTTGGTGGAGATATAAACCTGACCAAAAGCTATTACTTCTATGACGGTGGAGACACCATTGTCATCGCAAATCCTGGTGTAATCAACGGTAATGGTGCAGTCATTGACATGAACAATTCAGTTCGAGCATTTTATGTAGAATCCTCTGGTGTAACATTTAAAAACTTAACTATTAAAAACGCCAATAATCGTGACAGTGGTGGAGCAATTTACTTTAATATCTCTGCTGTTTCCGGTACTGTTATAAATTGTAATTTTATTGATAACCTTGTTAGTTATAATGGTGGTGCTCTCTTCTTTGACGGTTTTGGTTATATAGCAGATTGTAATTTTGTTAATAACAGAGTAACTGATCCTTATGGTAGTTATGGTGGTGCTATCCACATGTTTTCTGGTACTGTTGAAAATTGTAATTTTACAAATAACAGTGCTGAATACTCTGCAGGTGCAATTTGGTTTACTACCAAGGGTGATGTAAGAAATTGTAATTTTGATGGTAACTCTGCTAACTATGCCGGAGCTATTGAATCTGATAATGGTCTATGTACTGTATCAGATTGTAATTTTATCAATTGCAAATCTTATTGGGATGGAGGTGCAATTTTCTGTTCTGGCGATGGTATTGTTGAAAATTGTAATTTTACTGCTAACTCTGCTAAATATGGTGGGGCTATTGTAATTAATTGTGCATATACTGTATCAAATTGTATCTTTATTAATAACAAAGTTGAAACAGGTGGTGCTCTTTACTTCGGAGGTGTTGGTGAAATAAATAATTCTACTTTTGTTAATAACAAAGCAGATGACAGTGGTGGTGCTATCTACCTTGTTGATGGTAATATATTAAATTGTAATTTTACAAATAATTCTGCAGGATTCGCAGGTGGTGCAATTTGCTTTTACGGTAATGCCAATGTAATAAATTGTAATTTTACTTGGAATAATGCGGTTAATGGTTCTGCAATTTGCTTCTGGAATACTGAAAGCCATACTGTTTCCAATTCTATTTTCTTAAATAATAGAGCGGATGCAACTTATAATGGCATATCAATAGAGAAAGATGGGACTAATATTAAAATAACTTTTAGTGGTGCGGATAACCTTTTAAATGCAATTTATTCTGATAATGAAGTTAGTTTCACCAATGTAACTTATTGGGGTGCAGATGGCATTACAAACACAGGTAAGGATACTACTAAACCATCTCTAAGTGATAGGGAAGCAGGTCAGAATATAACTGTTTTAGCAGAGGTTAATGGCATTCCTGTTTTAATTCCAACTAAAGTCACAGATAAAAATGGTGAAGTTGTTTTAGACATTCCTGAAGGCGATTATATAGTTACTGCTCGCCACTATTCAGATTCTTACTATACCCTAGCTGAAAAAACAATTTCAAACTTGACATTCACCGTGAATGTCACCTCACAGGAAACCACCAACAGGACAGTTAACATCACTGCAAATTCAGATATTTACAGTGAACGTGTTGCTGGTAAATTACAATTTATCTTACCAAACGGTGATAGGATTGATGCAACTTATGGTGGTGACGGACTCTGGTGGGCAGAACATACATTTGATAATTTTACAACCTATCAGGTCAATGCAACATATGACGGATTGGACAATGTCAATGTCAGCAATGCAATAATAACTATTACTCGGGCAGATTCAAAAATAACATTGGATAATATTACTTTGGAATATGGTGAAATCAGGAATGTTACCGTAGAAACTGTGGGAGCTGCCAAAATCACTGCCAGCATCAACGGCGCTAACGTTACTGTTTTAAATAATTTCACCATTCAGATTTCTGATTTGAGCATTGGCAATTACACATTAACAGTTACAACAGTACCTGATTATGATCACAATCCCGTTACCGAAACTGCTAAAATTACTGTGAATATAGCACATACTGAAATTACAGTTGACTCTCCGACTGTTGACATAAAAGTCTTTGATGAAGTTCCTTCAGGAGCTGCTTTGACTCCTGCAGATGCAGGTAACTTAACCTACAAATCAAGCAATGAAACAGTCGTTATAGTTAAAGATGGTAAAATTAAAGCTCTTGGCAAAGGAACTGCCACTGTCACAGTTTCATTTGCAGGCAATGAAAATTATACTGCCGCCAAAAACATGACAATAACAGTCAATGTCGATTTTGTTGATGCCAGCGTCAGCGTAAACAACTCAACTTTGGATTTAGTTGCAGATGATAATTTCACTATTGTTGCAACAACTGATCCTGCCGGTTTAAATGTTACTTTTGTTCCTGATAATTCTGGTGTTGTCAGCGTTGATGAGAATGGTGTTGTCACTGCACTGAAAGGTGGCACAGCAACAATTTCTGTTAAAGTTGGTGGTGATGGTGTATACGTTGAAAATTCAACTACTGTTACTGTTACGGTAAGTAAAATACCTACTGAAATCAAAATTAACAGACCTTCAAGGGAAATGTATGTAGGTGTAATGGGTCATGTTGCAGCTGAGTTAATTCCTTCCAAAGCAGGAAATTTAACTTATGTTTCAAATGATACTGGTGTCGTTAGTGTATCATCAGCTGGCGTTATTAATGCTAATGGAGCAGGAACTGCTTTAATTACTGTTTCATTCAATGGAACCGACAAATATGCTGCATCATCTTCAAGTGTTAATGTACTGGTTAATAAGGCACCTGCTGGAATCGGTGCAAATGATTTGGAACTGACAGTTGGAGATAAATCCAAACTCGTTTATGTATTGCTGCCTGAAAACGCTGAAGGAAACATATCCTTTGCAAGCAGCAATCCAAGTGTTGTCAATGTCAGCTCCACCGGTGAAGTCACTGCAGTTTCGGTAGGTACAGCAAACGTTACAATCACATTCCCTGGAAATAAAAACTACGAAAAAAGCAATAAAACAGTAAAAGTCAAGGTGGATATGGCAAATTCAACCGTAAGCATCGGCCCATCAGTATTGGATTATGGAAATTCCCTAAACATCACTGCAGATACAGCAGGCGCTAAAGGAATTACTGCAAAAATCAATGGTGGTGATGTCAAAGTTGACGGATTTACAATTGAAATTCCAGTATTGGATGTCGGAAGCTACACTTTAACAGTAACAACAATACCTGAAGAAAACTACAATGCAGTCAGTGAAAATGCCACAATTACTGTCAGGAAAATCAATTCAACATTAACAGTCAATGACCTTACATTTGATTACACATCCAAAGGAATTACAACAGCAACATTTATCGGTGCTACCGGCATCAAAGCTGAAGTTGTAAACCAATCCGAAGCGGTTGTTAATGTTAACGGCAGCAATATATCTGTTTCAAATTTGAATGCAGGAACATACACACTATCAGTTACCACAATTGCTGATAGCAATCACAATCCTGTTACCAGAACAGCAAAAGTCACTGTCAACAAGCTCAAAACACAAATAACTGCAAAATCCATTGCTGCAACATACAATGTAAACAAAAATCTCCTAATTACATTAAAAGACAGCAAAGGAAATGTATTGAGCGGTGTTAATCTAAAGGTCATGTTGAAAGGTACAAATGCATACAGGACTGACAAGAACGGTCAGATAAAAGTGTCCACAAAGGGCCTTGCACCTAAAAAATACACTGCAAAAATAACCTTCAACGCAAACACAAACTATGCAAAAACAACCAAATCAGTTAAAGTAACAGTCAAAAAGGCAACTCCAAAATTGTCTGCAAAAGCAAAAACATTTAAAAAGTCTGTAAAAACCAAAAAATATAGTGTAATCTTAAAAACTAATAAAAATAAGATTATTAAGAATGTAAAACTCACCCTTAAGGTCAACAAGAAAACATACACAGCAAAAACCAACAAAAAAGGTGTTGCAACATTCAAAATAATCAAATTGACCAAGAAAGGTAAGTTCGCAGCTGTTGTCAAGTTTGCAGGCAACAAATACTACAATGCTAAAACTGTAAAACCAAAAATTATTCTTAAGTAGATGGAACTTCATCTACTCTTTTTTTATTTTTTCCCTACATTTGCTTACCTGATTGCACTATTTTTTATATCTGATTTAATTTGCTTTAATTCGTGATTATTTATTCGACTGTTTTGGAGGCAACTGTCAGGATATTCATGCATCCTTTTGATTTTGTGCATTATTTTCATTGCCGAAAATGTTAATATTTAAGTTGTGTATAAATAGTATTAGTTTATGGGGAGGAACTTAAATGGAAAACAAAAACATAATCATAATATTGCTTGTGATAATTG
>NZ_JAXJXF010000152.1:0-4729 GCF_036307625.1 Methanobrevibacter sp. | reverse complement strand
TGTTGGAATACTGACAAAATGACTCTTTCAAAAACTTTGTTGATTTAAAATTTTTTGATGAAAATTAGTTGTGAATTTTTAATTTTATCTAAAAATAGTTAAATTTAATAAATAGGTGGAGTAAAAGTTTTTATCATGCCTAATCAAAAAACAAATACTCCAAATAGTATTTTAGATGTTAAACAATATATATTTTGCGATTCTAATGGTAGATTAGTCCTTTCAGATCCTCGTTTTGTGAAAATTTTTAAATCCTGTCAAAAAGCTCTGAAATCTTTTGATTTAAGTTTTAAAAAGGATGTTCCTTATTTTAAAATGAGTTTAGCTAGGTGCCCACATTGTGGAACTCGTCATGTTGTTAAATATGGTTTTACAAAAAGAACATTAGTATTTAAAGAAATTGGTAAAACTAATGTGAAGGTTCAGCGTTATATTTGCAAACGTTGTGATAAAACATTTCAAACAGATTTAACAAGTCTTGTTGATAAAAACAGCAATTTTACGAATGAATTGAAAAGTGAATCAGAACATTTAATTTCAGATTATCTGGGAAGCTTAAAAAATGTTTGTAAATCATTTAAAAAATTCTTTGGAATCACGATTTCACATCAAACAATTGAAAATTGGCTTTTTGTTAATGAAAACATTTTAGAATTTGATTTAGGGCGTTGCTCGGGTTATTATGTCTTTGATGTAGAATGGATAAAAATCAACGGAAAATGGAAATATCGTCACACATTACTTGATTCTATTTCAAATTGCATCGTAGCCGATGCAATTTACGATACTGAAGATGATACAACTGTTGAAAAGTTTTTAAGAGAATCTACAGCAAATAAAAATAAAATTGCAATCACAACTGATTTAGATAAAAAATATGCCTCAATTATCCCAAAATTAGGTTTTAAACATCAATTATGTATTTTTCATACTAAAAAAAGTTTAAATAAACAATTAAAAACTTTTAAAGATAAAAATCGTATTTCTGACGAAGAATATCAAGAATGTCACAAACAACTAAAAATAATCAAAGATTTATTTGATTTAAATAATTATAATGAATTCAAAAATGAAGTACAATCTTTAATTTATCGTAAAGATGATTTTCATCCAGTGATTTATAAAATAATCAGAAAATCAATCACTCCACGATATAAAAGCTTCATTTATCACTTAAAAGATAAACGAATTGAAAAAACAAGTAACAAAATTGAAAATGCATTTCAAAAAACAATGCCAAAATCAAGAAAACGAACATTCAAGACCAAACGAGGCGTTTTAAAACGAATCTATCGCAGAGATCTCATTTGGAATGACAATCGCAAAAAGGATTTTGAAAATCAACAAAGTTTTTGAAAGAGTCCTAATCCCATAATTTTATTACTTATTTTATATAAAATATATAATAAATAATATAATAAAAAATATGGGATGATTATTGTGGGAATTTCTGATTACATTAAAACCAGATTGCTGAATAATCGTGTTGAGCAGTATAACACTAAGCGTAGCTATTGGGGTGAGGATGAAAGGCAGCCTAGAACTGATGGGATTAATACTGGTCTTGACCTTCCAGATGCACTGCCACCAGTAATTAATAAGACAATAGCTAATGCACGTTATGCTGTTAAACTTGACGGTTATACTGCAGGTGTTTTGAAAAACAGAATTGATAAAGCTAATGTTAATATTGTTCTTGTAGATAAGGAAAATAAATTATCTGCTGAACAGAAATTTACTTTAATATTATGGGCAAGGAAGATTGATATATCTCAAGTAGCTAAAAATATCCTTCAGGGAGGAATGGTTGACGGAGAAGGATTAATCAAACCAGTACAACGCTGGGATAAGTCAATAGGTAAATATATCAAACCAATCTTTTTGGAAATTGGTGCTAACGGTTATGGCCTTAAAAAAGAATTCAACGATGACAATGAAGTGCAGCTATACCTGCATGAGATGCCGAAAGATATTGTAAATGGATCACCCGAAGAGTTCAACAATTATGTTAGTGTTGAAGAGGGAACATTAACGGTAAAGTACGAACCGGACGAGGTCATTAACTTCATGTATAATGAAATTTATTGTGAAGCTCAAAGCATTATCCTGAATTGCCTTGATGATATATACCATAAGTGCAATTTGGAGAGAAATCAGGTGGAACGTATCAATAAGGATAATATTATTGAAGTAAAGCCTGCAATGGATGCAAACGGCCAGCCTTACATTACAGAACTTTCAAGCACAGCTAAGGAAAATCTTTATGCAGATTATGGTACAACTGCCGGAAGTAATGTAGCTATTGTACCTCCGGGAATCGAATCCAAAATACTTGGGGGTAACAACTACCAGTCAGACTATACCAGACAAACTGAAATCTTTAGAAATAATATCCTAAGGACTTTCGTGACGCCGCAGTCTCAGGCAGGTAATGAGAAATCAAACCAGAACGTTGCAGAATACATTAACGATTCAGCTATTACTGGGTTTATTGTTAATGTGGCTAACGACCAGAAATGGGTGTTAAAGTATTGCAATCAGCTATTGAATATGCAACTGGAGCTAATGGGAATTAGTGAAACTTTAGATATTTACTTCAGCTATTCAAGAGATGATGTCTTAAGATATATTATGGAACTTTCTTCTGAAGGCGATGAAATCTATAAAAACTATCTAAGCAACTTTGAGGAAGAACAGCCTGTCGGTGAGAGAATTATAAATGATAGTGGAGTTGAAATATAATTATTTAAAACTCAAAATTATTTGTAATTATTTAATATGTTTTTCCTGTTATTAATTTATATCTTAATCCCTCGTTACTTTCTTAAAAATCTCTTTTAACATTTAAATTTAATGAATAAACCTGATTAATAATTTATTATTAATTTATACTTAAATTAATCTTCAATTTTGTCCCAAATTGTTATTGAGAATATAAAAAAATTTAAAAGTAATGTGGATTACGTACTATTCTAAAGACAACTCATGAACTAACTAATTGTTAGCACATATTTTGTAATTTTGCTGAAAACTCTGCTAGGTTTGATGGAGTTCATGTATTTGATGGAACTGGTACTGTGACAAATTGGAAATAATCAATAACTTTATATATTTTAAATTTTTAAATAAATATGTAAAATATTTTTGTCTTAATACGTGATATAATGAAATATGGTAAATATTTAATTTTAATATTATTGGTATTGATATTGTCTATGAACAATGTTTGTGCTCAAGATTGTTTAAATGATACAATTAATGAACTTAGTATTAGTGATTATGATTTGATTTGTGATGATGGTGATGAAGATCAATTTACTGATGATGTTGATGATTTACAAGATGATGACTATGAATTAGATGAAGAAAAATACTTTTATGAAGAAATTCAATCTAATGATTCAGATATGTATTGCTCTTTTATAAAACATTTAACTAAAGAATGTAACTTTACACTTGATTTGAACAATAGTGATTTTGAAAACGATGGATATTGTCTAATCGCTCATTATAATTATTCTTTCAAACTATATTCAGGAGAAATATATAATTTAAATCCTGGTGATTCATATCTAGCAGTAATGAATGGGCGTGAAGGAACATATATCTCCGGAATATATTATCCGGACATTATTTATTTATATAATGGTAATAAATATTTGGATGAAGATTTTTTAGGATGGTTAGCATGGGAAAAACAATTTAAATGTAATTCCATAAATATTGAAGAAATTATAAATAATTCTAAAAATATCAAACATGCCCCTGCAAAATACATGTCAACTAATAATTTGCCAGATTATTATAATTTAGCAGATAATAATTTAGTTTCAACATTTAAAAAACAGATATATGGGGATTGTTGGGCATTTGCATCAATTGCTTCTCTTGAATCACATTTATTAAAAACAGAAAATAAAGAATATAATTTTGATGTTGATTTAACTGATTTTTCAGAAAACCATCTGAAAAATCTCATTAGTTCAAGAGGAATCAATGGATCTGAAATTTTTGAAGGAGGTTATTTATCTGGAGCCGCTTCTTATTTCCTTAGATGGAGTGGACCAATTGATGAAAATAGTGATAAATATGGAGTTACAAATTATTCCTATGAATATTTTAATCCATTAAAACATGTTCAAGACATTTTATTCATTTCTGCTAGATCATATTATAATGACAATACTAAAATAAAAGAAGCAATAATTAACTATGGTGCAGTAGCAACTAATATGTATTTTAACAACTCATATATTCGCCAGTATTTGATTGAAAATGGAAAAATATCTAAATTTTATTATTATGCTTCTGATAGAATTACAAATAATACGCTTTTATCTCAAGGAGCGCATTCTGTCACTATTATAGGATGGGATGATAATTGTGATAAAGACATGTTTGATGCTCAGCACAATGGAGCATTCATTGTGAAAGATAGTAATCAGGATTGTTATTATTATGTTTCATATGATGATGTATATTTTGCGAGGTTGTATGTTAATAATCATATTGCATCGATGGCATTTGTTAATGTTGAGAATGTAACTAATTATAAATCTATTTATCAATATGATACTGTATTTAATTATGAAGAAGGAGATTATTCTTCAGTTTCAAATATTTTTACTGCATCTTCCGATGATGAAATTCAATCAATTGGATTTTATAATTTAGGAACTAATCCTAATGTTAAAGTTGAAATATTTGTAAATGATAACATAAAATATAC
>NZ_JAXJXF010000151.1:0-13418 GCF_036307625.1 Methanobrevibacter sp. | reverse complement strand
TTGTTTTGTTTTTGTTGTTTTTGCAGAATGTTCTAAAATCACATGCTGTGCATGTTCTCTCATCGGCTTCGGCTTTCCATGCTTCCTGAATTTTATTTCCCTTCATTTCTTTTATTAATGATTCTTCAATGTCATAAACAACTTTGTCAAATTTTTCAAGGGAGTTATCTATTTCCGTTTTGTCGATATTGATGATGCGTATTGAACGATTTAATTTAAACTCATTGCTCAGCTCGGGAGCCTTGTCATCTTCTTGCCAATTGGTTATCAAATCGAAATCCTTTTCATATTTTTTAAGTGTTTCATCATCAATCAATCCGTTTTCCATCTCTTCTTTGATTAACATCAGGTCTTCTTTTGACGGAACGAGCTCATTCAAATAGAATATTATTCCTGCAAAAATTGATTTTGAATCTTCCTGCTGTGACCTGAGCCAGGAATATGTCAATATCTGTTGTTTATGGCTTTCCCATTTGTTTTCGGATTTGGGATCGTTAACTTCTATTGCCGGTCTTTTCATGCCCTTATAATCAATAATGATTTCATATTCGTCCCTGTCTTTTGATTCACTTATCCTTTTTTGAAAATCATTATTTTTCTTCAGTATTTCAATAATCTTATTGTTATAATTGTCCAGGTTAGTTTGTTCCAAGGTATTATTGATTTTCATTGATGTCAATACATCAACAACTCCATTTATTCCATAGTAATTTGACCTGCTTCTATTTTTGTCATAATGTGGCATATTTCGAATACCTTTGATTAGAAGCTCTGATGAGTCAATTAATGGGAAGAGATGTTTTCCCCAAATGTTGATGGCCTTTTCTGCTCTGGCGCTTGCTAATTTTTTATGGTCATGTTCATTCAGGTTTGTATCCTCGTTATTGACTGAACTGAAAAATAGTTCTTCATCATGGGCATAAAGCCCTCTTGCCTGAAGCCTTAAATCGATTTGCTCTTCAATAGGTCTGATGTCCTCAAGCCAGTCCCATGGAAACTCTGTTTTTTTCTGTTTCCATTGGATAAATGCTTCTTCCATTACTCCGTGGATAAACTCTCCGAACCATCTTTGAACAGGCTTTGAAGGGGGCAGAGTACCCTTATTCTGATACCTGTATTGCAGATTGCAGGTTAGAAATGACAGTAAGTCTCCGGTCAAACTGTATTCGGGAATCATGTATGCTTTTGATCTTGAAGGTAATTTCATGTTCAGTCTCCTCATATTAGATAAATTTCCTTAAATCCAACGTATTTTTCATCTCTGCTCCATCCAAGAGCGATATTCGGTATGTCAAAGTGGTCATTTTTCTTGTTATATCCTTCAATTGCAGAATTTAGGCCGATTAATAATAGGACGCTTTCGGCTCTTGAAAATGCAACGAAATAAAGTCTTGTCAAATCATCAAATGATCTGTCTTTTTCACTTCTTTCACTTTCTCCAAGCACGCTATACTGTCTGATGCTATCTTCGATTGTCATTTTATCAGGTAACATTTTTGGAAATCTCAAACGTTGGGTTTTGATGTCATTTGTTTTGAATCTTGAACCTACATCAACAATCACAAGTGGAAATTCCAACCCTTTTGACTGATGAATTGACAATACGTTGATTCTGTCGTCAGGTAAAGTTTCCAGAAGCGATTCGTCAATGCTGACTCCACCTGTAGAAATTGGTATGAATATGTTCCATATGGCCTCAAGAACAGATTTTTCCTCCTGATTTCGATTTCTAAATGAAATTGTTGAATGATAATCATTGAAAAATCCGGTTTGGGTAATGGATTTGGTTATTGCTTCCAAATATACAATTCCCTCAACATCTTCCTGCAATTCATCTATCCATGTTGTTAGCTTATATGCAAGTTCCATCAAACTTGCAGTTTTTGGCCATTGCTGTTCGATGTCATTGATTCTTTCCGGGTAGGGTCTTCTAAGCTGCCAGCGGGTCACAAAATCATTTAAAGAAATGGGTTCATGAGGTTCCGGATTTAATTTGATGAATTCTTTCGCTTTCATTCTCCATCTTATCATATTTCTTTTTGCCAGATTCGGAATTGTTTTGTCTGAATTTTGAATTCCTCCCTCGGGATCAATACATTCAAGAATCAAACCGCAAAATATTGCAACAACATCAATATCCTGCAAATCAATTCCTCTGGGATTAAACATTTCAATTGGCTTTCTGAGCCTTTTGAGATTTTTTCTTAGGTGGTGGAGAAATGAACGCTTTCCGTATTGCATTTCTTTTGGTGAATATGATAGGATAGCAATGTCTGAAGCAGATCCGTAATCGCTGTCCAATTTAAGTTTTATTTTCTCTTCCTTTTTGCCGGCTTTTACAGATTCCTGTTTGATTTTCTGCAGATTTGCAATATTGATTGCACCATTCACCTTCTTATAGTATTCCTCATTTAAAACCTGCAGAACTTTTATTTCAGCTTCTCCTTTGTTCACCAGCTTATCTATTAATCGTGATAAGTCATTTGCCAGCATCTCTGGATTGTTTCGAAACATTCCTAAAATAGGCATCTTGTCTCTATCAAAGTCAGGTGCAATGATTTTGGGCTTGTTTTCTACTCTGGCCTGCTGATATTCATTGTCAAGTTCAGCAAATTGGTTGCAATGGTCTATGATATTTTCAGTTGACCTGTAATTGGTAGTTAGATTAATTTCCTCCACATCAATTCCCAGTCGATTTTTCACCCGTTTTTCATAATTGGTAAACAGGTCAACGGTAGCTCCTCTGAATCTGTACAGTGACTGGTCATCGTCACCGACCACGGTAATGTTTCCGTCGTTTTCCAATGCGGATTCGGCTATTGTGAAGTATATGTCTTCCTGAATTAGATTGGTGTCCTGATATTCGTCAATCAAAACAATTTTAATTTCATCTAAAAACATGTCCAGTTCATTGCTTTTTAGCTTTTTAAGAAATTTGGACTCAAGCATTGCAAAATCAATGGTGTTTCTGTCTTTTAATGTTTCCTGATATTCTTTTATACAGTCAAGAGCCAATCTCTGTCCGCTTTTTTCCTGTGTTTTAGCATATAACTCATTGAAGTCAATCTGGTCGTAAAAAAGCCTATTTTTTATTTCCATCAGAATTTCACTCATTTTCGATGGTTCTTCCAATTTAGGCTTTCCGCTCAAATCCTTTAAGTATTCCACCAGATTCTTGTTGAGATATTTCTCATCTTCAATTAGAATTTTAATCATTGCGGAGTTTGCTACAAAGTCCTCAATAACTATTGATTGATTTTCTCCTGGTTTTTTATGGTCTCTAAGTAATTCTTCAGCTATACTATCTGTAGTTCCAAGCGTAATCTGGTTGAAATCAATTCTTTCTATTTTTGCAAGCTTTGTGCTGGTTTCAAAACTCCCGTCACAGTATTTGTCTTCAAGATGGGTTTTTATCTCATCACCCCATCCAAGGATTCTTGAATATAATTCATCAGCCGCTTTTTTTGTAAATGTTGTTGCTAAAATTTCAGAGGGGTCTATTCCATCTACAAAAATGTATTTTAATATTTTCAATACCATTACTGTTGTTTTTCCAGATCCTGGTCCTGCAACAATAAACAGGGACTTGTTAGGTTCAGATAAAATAGCCTTTTGTTGTTGTTTATTTGAAGAGATGTCTCTTTTAAGTATATTTACAATTATGTCTTCAAATTCTTCATATGAAATCATTTTTTCCCTCTTTACCTATATTTATTAATTTATGTCATTATGTTATTAATATAATGATAAGTGAGAGTCCATTTGAAAAGTATTCATCAAATTCAGATTTTGCCAAATAATTAATTTGTTTTTCAATACTTTTTTAAATGAGTTAGATTAAATATGATATTATGGGAGTTTGAAATACTTTCCATGATATGCATAAAAAGTTGGAAGATTATTCTTCTAACTTTTTTTTCTGTTTTTAATTGTAGTTGTTTTCAAATGCTCTCTGATTTGATTTATATAACAGTATACTCAAATATTAAATATTAATAATTTTTAGTGGGAAATATGGCTGATTCTGACAAAATTGATATGTTTAAAAATGATGTTCGTTATAGGGATAATATTGCTCATGTAGAGACTATTCCCGCTAAAAAAGCCAGTTTCAAAAAAGTGGACAATCTGAATGAAAAAATTATTGAGTATCTTGAATCAAAAGACATGAAATTATATGAGCATCAGGCAGAAACCTACGAATCGATTAAGGATGGCGAACATGTCATTATCACAACCCCAACTGCATCCGGAAAGACATTGGCCTTTAATTTGCCCATACTTGAAACCATGATAGAAGACAGGGATGCAACAGCCTTGTATATCTATCCTGCAAAGGCCCTTTCCAATGACCAGCTTCATGTGCTTGAAAATCTTGAAAAGGAACTGGATTTAAAGATTAATCCAAGAACATATGATGGGGATACTCCAAGAGGGGACAAGAGAAATATCCGTGAAAAATCACGCATTGTGTTGACCAATCCCTATCAACTGCATCTTATTTTATCCTGGCATCACCAATGGTCCAGGTTTTACCGCAATTTGAGATATATCGTAATTGATGAATCACATTATTATAAAGGGGTTTTTGGCTCCAATGTAGCATTTTTAATTAAAAGGTTAAAAAGAATAGCAAATTTTTATGGTTCCTATCCGCAGTTCATATTGTCTTCAGCTACTCTTGCAAATCCTTTGGAGCTTGCAAACAGGTTGACCGGAGAGGAATTTAAGTTGGTTGACAATGACACTTCTCCAAGCGGTGAAAAGGACTTTATTTTATACAATCCTTTTAAAAATTACCGTAGAAACAAGGTCAATATGCATAATGCTCCTTCAGTACATATGGAAACAGAAAATATTTTCATGTATATGATGTTAAAGGAAATTCAAACATTATGTTTCACAGTTTCAAGAAAAACCACAGAATTAATTGCAATGTGGGCTAAAAAGGACATGACTCAGGTTAAAGGAAAACTGGCCCATAGAATTGCCGCATATCGGGCAGGTTACAGGCCGGAGGAACGGCGTGAAATTGAAGATGGTCTTAAAAGCGGCAAATATCTGGGAGTCACATGCACAAATGCATTGGAATTGGGTATTGATATCGGATCTTTGGATGCAGTTATCATTTCAGGCTATCCCGGAACAATGATATCCACATGGCAACAGGCTGGCCGTGCAGGCAGAAGCTCTCAGAAATCTTTGGCTGTTTTAATAGCTTTTGAAAACCAGCTTGACCAATATTTTATGAACAATCCAAAGTTTTTCTTTGATAAGCCCCATGAAAATGCAATCATCGATTTGTCTAATCCGATTCTGCAGGAAGCCCACCTGCTGTGCGCTGCAAAGGAACTGCCGCTGAAGTATGAGGAGATAGAAAAATATTTCCAAATTGATGATGATGCGTTGGATGAACTTATTTCTAAAAAGGATTTGCATATCAATGCTCGAGGCGATTATATGTATCCTTATGACGACAATCCCGCCCTTGACCATTCCTTGGATCAAATTTCAGGCGAAGAATTTAAGATAATGAACAATGGAAACCTTCTTGAAACAATGGAGAAATCACAGGTTTATAGGGAAGCCCATGAAGGAGCTATTTTAATCAACAAGGGAGACACTTATGTTGTAAACAGCGTAAGTCTTTCAAGAGGCTTTGTCAATGTCAGCCAAAAAACTGTAGATTATCATACGATGGTTTTAAACCAGACTGACATCAATATCAAAAGAAAACTCTCCAAGACAAAATACGGCAATCTGACAATCCATTTTGGTGAGCTGACAGTAAGTGAAGACTACTTCAAATACAAGAAAATGCAATTTTCAAAATCTGTAGCCACCTATCCGCTGGACTTGCCTCCTTTGAAATTCAATACCAAGGGATTATGGTTTACAATTCCAAAAAGCGTCAAGGATACTCTTGAGGACATGTTTCCAAATGAGGAAGAGGTGTTTGCAGGTGGCCTTCACGGGGCAGAACATGCACTGATTGGTCTTTTTCCTCTTCATACTATGTGTGATAGATTTGATATTGGAGGCCTTTCAACAAACTATCATGAGGATACTCAGGAGGCAACCATTTTTATTTATGACGGTTATGAAGGTGGAATTGGAATATGTGAAAAGGCAGTGGACGTTTTTGTTGACCTTTTGAAATCCACACTTGATTTGCTTAACAACTGTACTTGCCAAAGCGGATGTCCTGCCTGCATATACTCCCCTAAATGCGGCAACGATAACAAGCCACTTCACAAGAATGCCACAAAATACATTCTGGAATATATGTGCAGGCTGATATCTGATGACGCTTCAGCCGTAACCGAAGAGGTCAACGAAGAAATCATATCCGAAAAAGTGGATGATGAACAGGATATTCAATTCAAGGATGCACTGGAGCTATACAATAAAAATGATTTTTCACAGGCAAAGGATATTTTAAATAATATCATCAGTTCAAACAAGAATCATGTTGATTCTCTAGCTTTGATGGCTAAAATATTGTATTTGCAGGATCAAAGTGATATTTCCAAAATGTTTGTGAAAAGGGCATTGGCTATTGACAGGTCAAATGAAATGGCTAACGAACTTGATGTTTTATTGAATAATAGGCAGCATTTGACCAATGAGGATATTGATGTTGAAATCAATACCATAGACGATGAGGAAGTATTGTATGAAGAGGCATATGATTTATATGCACAGGGAGATTTGGATACTGCATCTGAAATCCTGGAAAAATTATTGGACTTTGACAGTAAAAATTCAGAGGCTCTTGCCATGATGGGTTTGATATATTATCAATCAGGGATATTTCCAAAGGCGGTAGAATACTTTAAGAAAGCCTATAAAATAAATAAAAATGGTGAAATGGTTAAGGAGTTGAAAATGAGGGTATGTTAGTCAGTTCATCCGTAAGGTGTGAAACCCTCTTCAAAGTGTTCGCGAAGTTTTTCTAGCTCTTCAGGGATGTTAATTTTCTGTGTACAATGGTCGATACATTCTTCACAATATGTGCACTGGTCAGCTGGTGTTTCTTCGTTTTTGAGTTTATCATAGTATAATCTATAAATGTTTGATTCAGGCTGGTTTTTACTTGCATTATATATGTGGAAATAATCGGAGATTGGAATTTCAGAGGGACATGAATCTAAACAGTATTCGCATTCGCTGCATGGAACTGCAAGTTTAGAATAAAGTTTTTCAGCCATTTTTGATAGGAATTCATTTTCCTCATCGGTTATTGGCTCAAAGTTTTCAAACGTATCGCAGTTATCATCCATATCACTCATTTTGCTCATTCCGCATAGAACCATTTTCACATGTTCAAGTGATGCGCAGAATCTTATTGCAAAGCTGGCGATAGATTTGTCGTGATTAAATTCCTTAAAATCATTTTTAATTTCTTTAGGGGGGTTGACGATAACTCCGCCTTTCAATGGTTCCATTACATAAACGTCAAGACCGTACTCTACACATAAGTCATAGCATTTGTGTGCCTGAATTGATTTGTCTTCCCAATCAAGGTAGTTAAGCTCCAATTGGACGATATCCAACATGTCACCATACTTGTCTAGAACTTTTTTTAGCAAATCAGCATTGTCATGGAAACTGAATCCGATTTTTTTGGCTGTTCCGTTTTCCTTCATTTTTTTAATATATTCGAATGAATTATTTTCTTCAGCTAATTTTAACCATGGTATGTTAATATTGTGGATGAAGAAAACGTCAAAATAGTCAATTCCGAGCCTTTCAAGCATTTCATTAACGAATTTATCGTTATCTTCAGGTGAAGTCAATGCCCATGTCGGCATCTTATCGCAAATCTGATATGATTCTCTAGGGTACCTTTCGACGATTGCCTTTCTGATGGCCACCTCACTGACTCCATCGTGGTAAGCGTATGATGTGTCAAAATAGTTAAATCCTTTTTCCATGTATTTGTCAACCATTTCGTTAAATAGCTCCTGGTCAATTTTTGAGGGGTCCTTGATGTCGGTTTGGGGCAATCTCATGCATCCGAAACCAAATTTTGATTTATAATCCATAATACTATCTCCAAAATTTTTAACTAGTTTTATATATCAATTACAATATATTTATATGTTGTTAATTGCAACAGTTGATTGTTATTTTTTTAAATTTCAAATTATTACTGGGGTATTACGTGAATATTAAATATATTTATTAATAAACAAAACTAAACTTATACTATTAATATTTAATAGGAGACATAAAATGCATGAATTATCAATGGCTCAAGGTATTCTTAATGCAGTTATAGAAACTGCAGAAAGCAATAATGCAACTGAGGTTAATGAAGTCACTATAGAACTTGGCAGATTGGCAATGGTAAATCCTGAACAATTGAAATTTATTTTAGGAGTTTTAATTGAAAATACTATTGTTGAAGATGCAGAAATTAAGTTTGAAGAAATTCCTGTAGAAATTGACTGTCGTGAATGTGAATTTCATGGAAGCGCCATACTTGATGATAAAGACCATTATGCTCCTATGGTTAAATGTCCTGAGTGCGATAGTCTTGCAGTTGAAATCCTTAACGGAAGAGACATTGTCGTTAAAAATATTGTTATAGAAAAACCTGAAGATGATTAATTAAAAGGAGTTGAAAATATGCACCAAGTGGCCGATGTTGAAGTAGCAAAAAATATTATGGATGCCAATAAGAGGCTGGCTGAAAAGAATTTAAAAAATTTAGAAGATAAAGAAATATTCTGTGTTGATTTTGTTGGAGCCATTGGTTCTGGTAAAACAACTTTAATCGAAGAAATTATTGATAATACTGATTATAATATAGGTGTAATTGCAGGAGATGTCATATCCGAATTTGATGCAGGACGTATTGAAAAACATGACGTGCCTGTAGTCGGTTTAAATACCGGTAAGGAATGTCATTTAGATGCACATTTGGTAGGTCATGGCCTTCATGATTTGCCTTTAGATGATTTGGACATGATTATCATCGAAAATGTTGGAAATTTGATTTGTCCAGTTGACTTTGAACTGGGTTCCCATATGAGAATCGTTGTTGTCAGTGTCACTGAAGGGGATGACACTGTTGAAAAGCATCCATTGATTTTCAAAACTTCAGATGCAGTCGTAATTAACAAGGTCGATTTGGCAGAAGCGGTTGGTGCTGATGCTGATAAGATGGTTGCAGATGCTAAAAAATTAAATCCTAATGTTAAAATCATTAAATCCAGCCTTAAACAGGGCAGCGGATTGGATGAAATTATCAAAGCTATTGAAGAAAAGAAAAATAGTTTATAATTGCTTTTAAAGGTGGTTTCATGAAAGTATGGATCGATATATCAAATGCTCCTCATGTGAGATTTTTCAAGGATGTAATCAAATATCTCGAAGCTGAAGGTGAGGATGTAATAGTTACCGCAAGACAGTTTGGAGATATTCATAAGCTAATGGACATGTATGATATCGATTTTATATCTGTCGGCAAGCATGGTGTAAGTTTATATGACAAATTAAGGGAAAGCACATCAAGAGTATATAATCTTGTTGATGTTATTCATGATGAAAAGGTGGATGTTGCCCTTAGCAAGCATTCTATCGAACTTCCTAGAATTTCATTCGGTCTGGGAATTCCAAGCCTATACGTTTTAGACAATGAACATGCACTGGCTGCCAATAAGCTAACTCTTCCATTATGTGACAGGATAATCACTCCGAACATAATCGACATGTGGAAACTGATGAAATTTGGAGCCGATCCTAATACTATTATATCTTATGATGGAACTTCTGAACTGATGCATTTTAAAAGTTTTGAATATAATGACAATGTTTTCAATGATTTAAACCTTGATTTGAAACATCCAAAAACTATATTGATGAGGCCGGAACCTTCTCTTGCTTCATATTTGGATGCTGATTGCAGAAAATCAGTTTTGTCCCCTATTGTTGATGAACTGAAAAATGTGGCCAACATTTTGGTTCTTCCAAGATTTAAGGAACAGGCTGAAATATTCGAGGGAATTGAAAATGTTTCAATATTGAAACCGCCGGTTGATACTTCAAGTATAATCAAAAAATGTGATTTGGTAATCGGTGCTGGAGGAACAATGAACAGGGAGGCTGCAATTTTACAGACTCCTGTAATATCATGTTATCCTGGTGATACATTGTCTGTAGACCAATATTATATCAATAAAGGTTTGATGTACCGGTCTGTCAATACTGAAGATGTTATCAACAAGGCATTGGATTTCATAGTCAATCCTCATGAAAAAATTGATGTTAAGACTGATGACCTATTCCAGGTAATTATCGATAATCTTTATGATTTGGCCAAGAATGGTAAATAGTTTTTTATACTAGTTAATGTCAAATATAATTATTAGTATTTGACTTAAATTTTTTTGGGCTGGTAGCTCAGATGGGAGATCGTCGCCTTGGCATGGCGGAGGCCCCGGGTTCAAATCCCGGTCAGTCCACTTTTATATTTTTTAAATTGATAAAAATTGTGATTAGAATATGTTATTAATTGCTCAAAATCATTTACAATTAATTGTAGAAGTTGCAATAATGTTATTTGTTATATGGGTATTTACTCTTAACTTAATCCCATTATCTCTCAGTGTTGTAACATTTTTGTCCCTATTTTTAATGGGTGGTTTCACACTTCTTTTTGGAGCAGATATTGCATTGCTAGTGATATCTTCGAGTCAGGCGGAGTTTACTCACCCGTTTGGACCCCTGGCATTACTTGCGACCATAACTGCATTCGCTTCGCTGAAGGTGATGAAGGAATCGGGTGTGGATATAAGGCCGCTTAGAAGATTCGTAATCTTATTTACTGTAGGTATTACAATATTCGGTGGATTAATGCATAGGTCTTTTCTGATTTTATGGGTTTTAGGATTGTTCCTAGGTTATCTAATAATCTCAAAATCATTCAGAGAAAAAACAGTGATTACAGGTAAAAGAATTTTAATGTTTGTAGGAATTGCTGTTGTAGGTTTAGTTTCTCTTGAAGCGTTATCTAGAGTAACCGGAATGACAATCTTCTCTCCACTTTTAAGATTAGGTAGGATTGAACAGTATTCATTAGCAAGTATTAAGACTGTATTAAATAACATTCAGCTAATAGGACACAGCGGTAAGGCATCTTATTGGGGTATTGAAGGAACAGCATTTGCTGAAGGTTATATTACCTTGCCGATGCAATTTGTTTTATTCTTTGGTTTACCATTCCCTATGTTCTTTGGTATATTGGTTAACCAGAAAGATACAATCGATTATATGCTTCCAGGTATATTTGGATATGGTTTTGACTTTGGATATTTAGGTTTAGTTGGATTGATGGTATTTACTTTGGGAACAATTATAATCGGTCTTAAAGTATTGACTATGTACAGAGAAAAAAGAGAGAAAAATAATAAAAAATATCTTGGTAGGGAAGTATTATTAACAGGTGCATTAGCTGCATTTTGTGCACAAGCTTTAATTGGTTTATTTGTATTTAACAGAACAATCAATGGTATGGCATTGTTAACTTTCATATTTGTTGGAACATTTATTTTAGCTAATGTAGTTTCACTTAAAACAAGATCATAGGAGTAATTATAAATGAAAGCATTAGTATTACTTGGATGTCCTGAAACTCCATCACAAACTCCGATGGCAGTTTATGTTTTTAATAAATTGACAAAAATGGGTTATGATACAACAATTGCTGCAAATCCTGCAGCTTCAAAATTAGTAAAGATATCTGACCCTGAAGGATATTATAAACTTAATTTAGTTGATTTGGAAAGGACTTTAGGAGAAATTAGTGAAGGAGATTATGATTTATTGGTTGGATTTGTACATAAGGACGCTGCAGCTTCTTTCTTTGTAACTTTCGATCAAATTTTAAATACCAATTCTCTTGCATTAGTGTTTTCAAGGGATATGGATGAAGTTGAAGAATTTGTTAATATGATTGAAGAAAGTGGAAGCAATGCTAAGATACAGGCTGTAAGAGCATTCCACAATCCTTCACCGATTAAAGTTAAATTCGATAAAGCAATCAAGGAGTTTGAATAATATGTCTTTTTGTTTAGATACTTATCTTCAGCAGTCAGATAATTATGAAATCCATGCTTCAAAAGCTGGTTTTAAGGACTGTGCAATGATTATCAGATATAAGGCAGATGATTTAGTTTACATAAAACCTGGTGATGAGGTTTTAGGCGTTAGGGTTATTGGGATTCCACCAATACCAATTGGTTTTGACAATGAAAAAGGGACTGTTTTTCTTCCTTATACCAAACCGTGTCATGGAACATCTGTTGTCGAATTGCCAATAGATGAAGAAGAAGTTGAGAAAATAAAAAAATTAGACACCGGTAATAAAAAATGAAATCAACTGTTGTAGGTAGCTTTCCTAGTGAAGAAAGCTCACCATCTAGTTTTAAGGATAAGTTATCCAGTGCTTTAGGGTCTTATGATTCATTTAAAAAAGCAATTAAAGACAGTGTTATCGCTCAGCTTGATGCCGGTGTGGATATAGTCTCTGATGGTCAGGTAAGAGGGGATATGGTTTCTATTTTTACAAAATATATTCCTGGAATGAAATTGGAAGACGGCAACACCGTTGTAGTTTCCAAAATAAGAAGGCCTACTCAAGAGATTTCCGTTAAGGATTTGAAATATGCCGGAAGTGTTGTTAAGGATTATTATAATGGCAAGATTCCGGAAGGTAAGGGAATCAAAGGAATTATCACAGGGCCGACAACCATTATTCATTCTTCAAGAATCCAATCTTTTTATAAAAATAAGGAAGATGCAATAATTGATTTGGCACATTCGCTTAAGTTTGAAGTGGATGCGATAGCCAAAAAGGCAAATCCTGTTTATATTCAAGTTGATGAACCGTTCTTGTCAACAGGAATGGTTGATATGAAAGTAGCAAAGGAAGCTATTGATATTTTGCATGAAAATCTGGAAGTTCCATTGGCCATGCACGTTTGCGGAACTCTGAATGAGGCATTTAAAGACCTCGCTAATTTTAATGTAGATATTTTGGATATGGAATTTGCAGGCAATGATGTGAATTTGGATGTTTTGGAAAAAAATGCAGATTTAGTAAAAAATAAAAAAATTGGCTTTGGATGTGTCGATTCGTCTGTTAATGAAGTGGATGACATTTCTGACATTGATGATCTTGTTTCAAAGGCAGTTGACATTGTGGGCAAAGATAATTTACTTCTAGATCCTGATTGCGGATTAAGGAGAGCTCCCAAGGATGTTGCATTTGAAAAATTAAGACTGATGAATCAGATTAAGGATAAATATTCCTGATGTTGATAAGGATGAATAAAAAAATCAAGATAATAATTGTAATTGCCGTAGTTTCAATTTTAGCTTACACTGCATTTTATTTTACTGATTATAGG
>NZ_JAXJXF010000150.1:0-9418 GCF_036307625.1 Methanobrevibacter sp. | reverse complement strand
GTTTGGAGTGTTTACGCTTGGATTAGCACTAACTGCAGCCAAAGATAAAGCTCCTACAATTAAAAATATAGCTACTAAAAATATTTTCTTATTCATTAAATCACCTAATATATTATTAGTATATAATATTAATTCTGTAATGAAATAAAATAGTTTACTACTTTCAGCTTTTAAATCATTCCATTAAAAAATCAAGTGGGTGGAATTTCTAGTGAAAAAAATTCTAGGATTTCAACATTGTCAAATAAGATAAACATATATTGTTGAACGTCCATATAATATTCATATTATAAACTCAATTTTCGCATTGGGAAATAAATTAAAGATGTTTGGTGAGTAAATGAGGTATGTAAAATTTATTCTGCTTTTTGCAGTATTGTTTTTAAGCATAGGCTTTGCTTGTGCATCGGATAATTCATTAAATGAAACGTTGGATGTGGCTGAATCGGATGAAATTTCCATGGATGAAAGTAAAGTAACACCTGTCCAGCAGTCTGATAACCTTTCAAACAGTGAGGTTCTTGATGCATCAGCCCAGTCTGTAAACACTAAAATTGCAAGTAATCCTTCAAAGGAAAGTCTCAAAGTCGTTAAAAATTCCAATTATGTCAAGAAGGGAGATACATATTCCATGTATCTTAGAACCTCCGACGGCAAGATTGTCGCAAACAAGAAAGTGAGCATAGGATTTAACGGAAAAACCTATGTGAAAACCACAGATTCCAAGGGTAAATTTGGAATTGCAATTACAAAAACCGCAAGTTCTGGGATTATGAACATTGCCTTTAAGGGAGACAAGTCCTATAAGGCATTTTCCAAGTCATTTAAACTCTATGTCGTCGACACTTTTTCAATCAATATAGCAAATGCGAAACTGCTCACCAACGGTTATCTGAGGATATTTAACCGGTTCTAAAAAAATCATTGCAAACAATACGGTTAAGATAACCATAGGCGGCAAGGTATTTAAGAAAAGGGTCAATGCAGAGGGTTTCACTATCATAAAACCTCAGCTTAAAGCCAAAAAATACACAGTTCTTGTAAATATCGCCAAGTTTTCCCAATCCAAAAAGATTAACTGCATCAAGGGGGACGTTAAAAATCCATTCAAGACAAGTATTGCACTGGTAAAGGGCGTTCCGGATATCGATGTCATGCCTGCAAGCTTTGTCAGGGCAAACGGAGATGCAAAATACACCCTTACAAAAGACCAATATAGTATAGTGCTTAAAAGGGACAGCTACTGTTTGTTTTTATATGGAAAAATGTCAAAATACGTCTGCTTTAGAACAAAAGCGGCTCCTAAATATTATCATGTTCTTGAGAGAAGCAAATGGAACGTAATCGAACAGGCAATCAACATCAAGCTTGTCAAAAAGAATGCGTATAACTACTGGCCGGCTTCAGTCACAGTCAATCTTAAGGGCAAATCCCTGACATACTCAGAGGTTCGTGACATTCAAAATACAGGATATACCTGCGGACCTACTTCCGCCAGCGTCTGTAGCCAGGCTCTGAAGAATTACCATTCCGAATATTACTTCCAGAAAAATGCGCGCATGGACGGTGGAATCAATATTCCTGATCTCAAATATGTTTTGGATTGCAATCACTTCACCACTTCCTATTACTATTCAGTGGACAGCGGAGTAAGGCAGATGGCCAAGGGTGGAGTTGCACTTGTCGCATTCCTGCCGAATCATTATGTTTCTGTTATAGATGTGAGCAAGGACGGCAAAAAGATTCTTGTGAGCAATTCCTGGGGAGCATATGATGTTGGAGGTGATTCCAGGATTCCTACAGGCTGGGTGTCATTGGATAAGTTCAAGGCAAAATTCGCAGGTGTCGGTTTGGTGGTTAAGCTTAACTATAAATTGTCCAGCGATGCTAAAATTCACTTCAAGAACTATTATACCAGCATGGGTTCCAACTGGGCCAGACAGAACACTCAGGAAAGAATTCCAAACGTACCTATCTGATGTTAAATGAGTTTCGTTATTGTTCATGGATGATTGATTAAATTGATGGCAGTTCACATAACTGCGGTTTAATCGATTGTGCATTGACATTAACGTTAGCTATTTCAGAATTCACATTCAAAAAAGATGTGGATATATATCAGACATTAAAAATCGGCTTCAGTTTTCAAAATGCTGATGTTAATGTCTGAATTTTATCACATTTTTTTTTGGCGTAATGCTTGATTAAATTGATGCTATTTTTCATTGCTGTGGTTTAATCGATTGTTCATTGACATTAACGGTTGTGTTTTTTATATTTGTTTTTTAAAATCGTGTAGATATATATCGGGCATTTGATATTGTATTTATTTTCTCAAAATGCTGATGTTAATGTCTGAATTCAATCATTTCAAAAAAATGTTTTATAAAATAAAAAAAGGATTGCAATGTTTACATTGCAATTCAGCTTATGGTATAATTGTTCTGTGAAAGGACCTTGTTGTTCAGGTCAATCAGCTTGAATTCAACATGTGTGACATTGCCTGTCGGCAAGTCTCCCTGCCAGATGATGCCCTGCTTGAATTCATCTGCTGTAGAGTTTACCTCAAATACATTTTTGTTGTTTTTGTCGTAAAACTTGATGTTCATGAGGTAATTTTTTGAATCGGACGGCAGATTGTATGATTCACCGTAAACGCTATAATGTGTGCCCTTAACTTCAATCTTTGTCATGTTCATGGAAAACACGCCGTCTGAAGTTGTGTTCTGGCCTGCCGGAAGGATGACAAAGAAATAGATAAGAATCACTATTGCAGCCAGAGGAATGGCCAGAGCAATGTATTTCTTGATTTTGTTTTCCTGTCTTTTCGGATTTATCCTTTCAAATGCATCAATTGTTGATGAATCGATTTTCACGCTGGTAGCTGGCTTTCCAACAATCTCTGATGTTTTTTTGACCAGAGTTTCCAGTTGCTTTTTGGTATTTGGAAATGAATTGATTGTTGTCTGTGTCCTTAAAAGAAACTCCAGCTTTTTTGACTGTTTGGAATCGTCGATGTTAAACACCACAATAGGAACCTCGCCTGAAAATGCGATGTCCAGTTCGGTGAGGATGTAGTTTGTATCTTTGGAGTTTTCACCGAGAATTGCAACAAAGCACTTGGATTCCCTTATTGCATTGTTGATTGCATCGACGCTGTCGCCAGGAGCCTTGTCCTTGGACTTGCTCCATGCTTTCATGCCATTTTTTTCAAACATGGCGTAAAGTTCGTCGCTTAAGATTTTGTCTTTTTCATCGTAACATATGTAAACGTCATGGCTCATTATATGACCTCCCTAAAGTTCAATATATTCATCATAAAGGTATTCGAATAGCTTTTCGTCTGAAAATGTAAATCTGAGAATTGATTTTCTTGTTAAAAATTCATTTCTGATTAAAAATCCATGTATTATGGCCATTATCCACAATAGGATGAATATCAAAATGAAAAGGTTCAGTATAGGGTGCAGTATGAACAGGAGATTTATTGCCCCGAGCTGTAAAAACAAAATCATTATGCTTGGGATGAGATAAACCAGCCCCATCACTGCCCACAGCTTTTTGTTTGCTGTAAGTCCCATATATATAAACGAAGCCCAATATACTGGAGTAAATAGAAGAATCAATGATATGTAATCTCGCTTATGCCTTGTCAGATCCTCTTCCTTGTAGTTGGTAAAGTCAGTAATGATTGGAGTGTCCCTCTGCTCATTGCACAGCATAAGGGAATCCTCAATTAGAGTTTCATATTCCGCTTCAGGGTCTGGAAATGCCGGAAGCCACTGTGACACCTTCAGGAAATATGCCATCTCATCTTTAGGCTCGGCATTGTCGATGTTGAATGATATTATTGGCTTGTTGTAGGAATATGCCATTTCAATTTCATTGTTTACGTATCGGGATGCCTGTGAAAATGACGAATAGACCAGAACAACGATTTTTGTTGACCTTATCGCATCTCCGATTTCCTCAATATAAATTTTACCTGATGAAATGTTTCTGGGTGCAATCCAACATTTGAGGCCGTTTTCCTCAAGAAGATAGCAGATCCTGTTTGCAATGTCACTGTTTCTTGTCGAATAGCTTATAAACACGTTGTGCTTTTGATTGTCCAAAGTCATGTTTTCACCTTGCTGTTGAATGCTGTGTCCACAACGAATTCCCTGTTGTTTGCCTCAAAGAGATAGACGCTTGTGTCCTTGGTAAATGTCAGGTTGTCCTTGTTGAATGAATTGTACGGAATGATTAGGGAATGATATTTGAAGCCCTGATTTTCTTCAAATTTAAGTGTAATCAGATAGCAGGTTTCATTCTTGTAGTCGATTGTTCCTTCATTCACCGCTGCATAATTGTTCAGGAGTGTGGTTATCCTGTTGTCGGTTGAGTTCAGCTTGCTTATGTTCATGTTGTAGAAGGAATCCTGAGGATTTTTGAATTCAATTGTATCTCCAACAACGGTGTATTGGGAACCTGCAGGATAGTTCACGCTAATCGAATCGGTAATGTCTGCCTTCTGTTCCAGATACTTGTGGCTCATCAGGCAATATCCTCCGTAAATCAGCAGAATTATCACCGTTGCAATGATTAAATATTCGATCTTTCTTTTGTTCATTTTAACACCCAATGATTACTTTAGTGTAATTGTCACTTTTTTGCTAATCTTTTTATAATATTTGTTGCCGGCAAATGTTATTGTGCCTTTGAATTTTCCTTTTTTGCTCAGTTTAACCTTGAAAGTTGCCTTTCCTTTTGAATTTGTCATTGCCTTGTAGGTCTTGCCCTTGATTTTAAGTGTGAGCTTTGATTTTTTCATGACCTTTCCAAGGTTGTTTTTAAGGGTTACGATATATTTCTTTGTCTTTTCTTTCACTTTGAATGTCTTTTTGGATGTGACAATCTTCGCTTTGGCCTTTTTGACCGTTACCTTTATTGATTTTGTTGTAGCGACATAATTCTTGTTTGCCTTAAAGATGACTGTAGCGGTGTAGGTTTTAGGAGCAAGCTTTAAGGCCAGGCTTGCCTGACCTTTCTTGTTTGTAGTCAGCGAATATGTCTTTCCATTAATCTTGACAGTAAGCGCAACATTTGCAATTGTCTTTTTGGAGATGCTTTTCACGGTTATTGTGAGTTTGGCTCCATAGACTTTTGTTGCTTTTGACGGTGTAATGACGGGAGCTGTTCTTCCTTTTGCATCGGTAACTGTCAATGTTGCAGGTTTTGCTATGCATTTGCCGGGATGGTTGTTGGATAGCTTTCCGTCAAGCTTGTATGTTCCGTAGTTTATTTTGGAAGTCGGCAGAATGTAGCCTTCCAGACTCATATTGTAAGGCAGTGTGAGGCTGACTCTGTTGCCGTTTTGGTCGGTCAAGGTTATCTTCAAATCACTGGTTCCATATGCATAGAACTGATTTCCGCTTCCGTCTTCCAAATGAGCCACATTCACGCTTTTGCCTTTGATTGCTTTGCCTCCGGTGAATGCCAGATACAGAGGCATTTTGTATTGAATTTCATTTTCATCATAGTGGATTGCTCCGTTGTGTGAAGTTATCTTATTGTCCTGCAGATACAGGTCTCCGTACCATGCAGTCTCATTGATGTATTTGTATTGGAAGTAAACAGGAGTTACATTTTCGTTAGAATTGATATTTGCCCCTATGAGATACATATATCCTAAAGAAAAGATTGCACTTCCCCAGGTCGCTGAATTGCTGATAAAGCGGCCTGAATCGATAATGATGAATCCTTCACTGTAGATTGCGCCTCCACTTTTGTTTGCGCTGTTTTGTGAAAACTCACAGGTTAAAACGTTGGTGTGTGTTATTCTCTCTTCACTTTCGCAATAGGTATTCAGTGCACCGCCGTAATTTGCGGAATTTCCGATGAATGTGGAAGTTTCGATTGTGTAATTTCCTTCGCTTAGAAAGATTGCCCCTCCATAGTCGGCCAGATTTTCAATAAATCTGGAATTCACGATTAGAAGTTCTTCACCTATAAACAATGCTCCACCCATTACATTTGCACTGTTGGCTGAAAAATCACAATTGGAAATATTGATACTTCCTTTATTGACGATTGCTCCTCCATAGTCTGCAGAATTGTTGATGAATTTTGAATTGGTCACATTTTCTGCACTATAGATTGAGCCGCCTTTGCTGGCGGTATTGTTGATGAAAGTACAGTTTTGGACTAAATTCGCATTATATCCTGCACCCCCATATTTTGCTGAATTGCCGATGAAAATGGAATTTTTCAAAGTGCCTATGTCATAAAATGCGGCACCGGTATATTCTGCATGATTTTTGATGAAGACTGAATCCTGTACGGTATCGGCAACGTAAATGGTTCCGCCATAATTTGCATAGTTTTCGATGAAAGTGCTGTTGCTTATCAGTTTTGCGTCATATATTGCACCGCATTCTTGAGCATTGTTGTTTTCAAAGTATGAATCGTAAATCATGGCTTCGCTAAACAGAAAAATTCCCATGTTGCTTGTCATTTTCATCCATATGTTGTTATAAATTGCTCCTCCATATTTGGATGCGAAATTGTTTGTGAATTGTGATTTGTAGACTTTCAGATATTTGCTGGTATACAGCGCTCCACCATATCCTGCACGGTTGTTGTCGAATCTGGAATTGTAAATGTTCAAATCATCATATGAATAAATCGCTCCGCCTCCAAAGTTGCCGACCGGTGACAGTTCACCTGGAAGGATTACTCTATTGTTCATGAAATCGCAATCACGGATAGTGATTCTGTTGTGTGAGTTTATTGCTCCTCCGGTTATTTGCACAGTGTTGGCTGAGAATTTTGTCCTGGTGAACTCATTGATATGGGAATTGGAAAATATTGCGCCTCCTGAATTTGCTTTGTTGTTTTCAAATATGCAGTCGGTAAAGTTGTTGAGGTTAACGACTGAAGATATTGCACCTCCGTTATATCTGGCTTCATTGTCTGTGAAGGTTGAAGATGAAATTTCAAATGTTCCGATTCCTTCGATGTATACTGCTGAACCGTGGGTGCCTGCAAAGTTATCGGCGAAGTGGGAATTGCTGATGTGGGTTGTGTTTGTGCTGATTAAATACAGTCCTCCTCCCATTTTTGCAGTATTGTTGGTGAATTCACAGCCGCTGATGCCGATGTCAAAGAGGGAATAGATTCCTCCTCCGTTTTGATCTGCTCTGGAGTTGATGAAACTGCAGTTGTTTAGGGTAACGTTGCGGGCGGCAATATAGATTGCACCTCCGTTGCTTGAAAATGTGTTGTTGAATATTATGTTGTTTAAAACGACATTTTCAGCGCTGATATAGAATCCGGCAGCATCGCACAGTCCGTTTATTGTGTGTCCTTTCCCGTCAATTGCAAGTGTCTTGTTGATGATTACGCCGTATTTTCCGTCATCGAATTTTTCGTTGTAGAAATAGTCTCTGTCAAGAATGACTGCTGATTTGTCCCAAGCATCATTGATTATGTCCTGAAGGGCATTGAATGAGTCGCTTGAGGAGTCGTATCTGACTGTAAAGTTGAACTGAACGATGTTGGACTCGAATAGATTATCCTTATATTGTGCAAAGAGGGTGTGGGGGCCTTCATCCAAATTGATATTCAATAGAGCATATCCATTTTTAATTTGGGCGTAATAGGTATTTCCGTCAATGATGAATTTCACCAGGCAGTAGTTGATTTGTCTGACATCTACATTGTCTAAATTAACCTTGATGTTGACGTTTTTTGTATTGACTGATTTGAATTCGTCAATGTTTATTTTAATGTCGGTCAGATTGATGTTTTGTGTAAATGCTTTTATACAGGCCACATTGCATGAATCTGCGTAATCATAAAGGTCAAACCAGTTTTCACCGTCCATACTTATGAATGAAACATTTTGGCTGAATGTTTTCTTGGTAATCTCCTCTGCTGAACAGACCGGAATACAGTTGTAGCCTTTGTTGTGGTTGTGAATGGCAATGCTGAACTTGTCGTCCTTGTCCAACTGTATTTGGGTATTGAAAGGTATTGTGTAATATCCCGCAGAGGCTGTGCCGTTTTGGGAGTGTATGGGCTGGTCGTTTTTATACACCATAACCGTAAAGTTGGTTTCGCTGTCGAAATATGTGGAAAATGCAGACAGAATGGCATCGTTTTCCGCTGTGAATGTGTTTTTGAAGTAAATTGAATCCATATAGTGGTAAAACTCGCTGACTCCGGCAAAGTCATACTGATAGATTTTGGTATATGGGTTGTTGTCATTGAACACAAATGTATAGGCATGCAGATTCGGATATATCTGTTCGGATATCTTATGTTCGTATGAAAGGTAGCCGAAACCGCCATTTTCCCATTCCGCTCCCCAGCTGTTTTTGAATATCCATGCGCCTTTTGCATATGTTCCAAGTGAGTCATGGCCTACATAATTGTCGTCCCATCCGACAAGGGAAGCTGAGTGGAAATCATTTCCCCACTTGAATGTTACTGAAACCGCACCATTGTCCCTTATCGCCAGTTTGTAGAGGGCATTGTCCTGGCTGTCCGTACGGGCAGGCAGAAACTTGATGTTTTGAATATGAAACATTGGATTTTCCAGAGTGGATATTGAAGAGTAGTCGTCATAGTTTTCAACGGATTCGTCAATAGGACCCAGCCAGCTTGTCAGGTAGCTCAATATCATTGATTCGTATCCTGCATAATTGGTTTCAATCTTTATGCCGTAAACGGAATATGCTGCCATCAGATTTTTGGCGTTTTCTTCTGAAAAGTCATATCTGACTCCTGTTGCCTTGCTGAGACATGCTTCAAGTGTTGCAATTCCTGAAAATGCCCAGCAGTTACCTCCATTTTTCTGGTCTTTGACAGAACTGACAAAGCCGTAATCGTTGGAGTTGTAATATGCCGGCATCACTTCCACATATGTCGGAAGGGCTGTCGGATTTAAAAATGTGCCGTTGATGATGCTGACTGGATTGTATGAAGTTGCCTCATAAAGATTGTCAAATTTGGTGCTCAAAAAGGAATTTCCGAAATCTATTGTGCAGTTTTCTGTGAAGTTAAAGTCGTTGTTTTCAATCCTGCCGGAGAGATCTATGCTGTAATTTCCAAGGAGTAAATAGTTCCTGAAAATATCATCCCTTGGTTTGGTATATACATTTCCCGTTCCCATACGCAAATACAGGTTGGTGTTTAAATCTCCGAACATGTAAATGTTCAGTGTGGGGTTGACAAACTTGTCGCTGAAGCAAAGATTGACTGAAATATTGTTGACTGCATCATGGGTAACGACTGAGGATAGGTTTTCAGCATCATCATTGCTGTAAATCATCAGGCTGACCAGACCGTCGTTGACCTCGAAAACTGAATATGGATAGTATCTTGTAGGGTTTTCATATGATGTCAGCTCGTAGTATATTGGATTGCTTATGAG
>NZ_JAXJXF010000149.1:0-10924 GCF_036307625.1 Methanobrevibacter sp. | reverse complement strand
GGTATAGAATTCGTACCTCAAATACCTTTAAAAGAACTCGTAAGATTAGTAAAAATAGCAGAAGATGTCGGTTTTGAATACGCATGGATCACTGACCACTACAACAACAAAAACGTATACGAAACCTTAGCATTAATTGCAGCTGAAACTGAAACCATTAAAATGGGTCCTGGTGTAACCAACCCATACGTAAGAAGCCCTGCAATTTCCGCATCTGCAATCGCTACTATCGACGAAATTTCAGAAGGAAGAGCAACCTTCGGTATTGGTCCTGGTGACAAAGCAACTTTCGATGCTTTAGGAATTGAATGGACTAAACCTGTATCCACTATCAAAGCAGCAATCGCTGACATTAACACCTTATTAGCAGGTGAAAAAACTGAAGCTGGAGCAGCTTTAGGTGGAGTTAAAAAAGTACAAGATGCAATCCCTATTTACATGGGTGCACAAGGACCTAAAATGTTAGAAACCGCTGGAGAAATCGCAGACGGTGTATTAATTAACGCTTCCAACCCTAAAGATTATGAAGCAGCTATGCCAATGATCAAAAAAGGTCTTGAAGCAGCTGGTGGAGACAAAGCATTCGACGTAGGTGCATACACTGCAACCTCTATCGGACCAGACTCAGACGCAGCTAAAAACGCAGCTAAAATCGTAGTTGCATTTATTGCAGCAGGTTCACCACCTCCAGTTATCGAAAGACACGGATTACCTGATGGATTCAACACCCAAATGGGTGAATTCTTAGCTAAAGGTGACTTCGGTGGAGCTATTGGTGCTGTAACCGATGAAGCACTCGACGCATTTTCCGTATGTGGTACTCCTGATGAGTTCATCCCTAAAATTGAAGGCTTAGCTGAAATGGGCGTAACTCAATACGTAGCAGGATCCCCTGTAGGTAAAAACGTAGAAGAATCCATTAAATTATTAGGAGAAGTAATCGCAAGTTTCTAAACTTGCTACTTTTTTCTTTTTTTATTTTTTTAACCCCATATACACAACTTAATAACATACTGTTTTTGTAACACAATTTTTAATTATAAAAAAGCCCTAATTATATAATATTACATTTAATTATATTGCAGGTATTATAATGGAAATTGAAAATTTATGTAAAGAAATCAGACAAAGGGCTTTTGAGCGAAAAGATCCAAAAACTCCAGAACAAGTGGGAGCCAGTTGGTACAATGATGACCTAACTTACAGTGGCGTTTCAAAAACATTATTCATCATATTGCCAACACCAGGTTGTGCATGGGCACTTGGTGACAGTGGAGGATGTACAATGTGCAGCTATGTGTCAGATTGCACTCTGGAGCCTATCGATACACAAACAATTCTTAGAATTTTTAACGAACACCTACAGAGACATCCAATAGCTGAGGAAGATAAAATTTCAGTTAAACTCTTTGCATCAGGCAGCTTCCTAAACCCATATGAACTTCCTAAAGATGCCCGTGACGAAATTTTAAAAACCCTGGTTGACCTTGGAAATGTTAAAGAAATTATCGTTGAGTCAAGGCCAGAATATGTAAAAGAGGACGTGCTTGATGAAATTTTTGAAATTATAGGAGATACATTATTTGAAGTAAGCATTGGCCTTGAAACTTCAAATGATTATACACGACTTAATAAAATCAATAAAGGGTTTACAAAAGAAGACTTTGCAAATGCAGTCAGATTAATGCAGAACTTGTCTAAAAGTAAAGGATATAATTTGAAATCTAAAGCATACATCTTTGTAAAGCCTATTTTAATTTCTGAAGCACAGGCAATTGATGAATCGATAGAAACTGCAAGATACTGCGATTCAATTGGAGTAAACAGACTTTCATTTTGTCCTGCAACAATTCATGGAGGAACAGTTATCGAAAGATTATGGAGGCAAGGGGCATATCAGCCACCATGGATTTGGTCATGTATTGAAATAATCAACACAGTTAGAGATGAAATTGACATACCTGCACTTTTAGACACTTCAGGGTTTGGATCAAGACGTGGTCCGTACAACTGTAAAAAATGCAATAAAGATTTAAAGCATATGATAATAGCCAATAATTTAACACAAAGCAAAATAGAATATGAATGCGAATGTAAAAATGAATGGTTGGCAGAAATAGAAAATAGTGACATGAATTCATCAACCGTTGAAATAAAACACATCCCATTATATTAAATAATTTAAATATTAAATACTTATTAGGAGGAAACATAAATATGAAAACTAAATTTATTAGTTTATTAGCCATCATTCTAGGATTAATCGTTATCATATTCCCGGCAATGGGAATTATTGGTGTTAATGGCTTAATCAGCTTATCAGTATTATTGATATCTGTCTACCTGCTTGTTGTTGGAACAAGCATAATCGATTACAATAAAACCGGAGCAATATTGGATATATTCCTGGGATTGGTACTGCTGCTGTTAAGTATCTTTTTAATATACAATCCTTCATTTCTTGGAGCAATATCCGGACTGACACTGTATATTGCCGGAATAATATTGATTGTTGTTGGACTTGTTACTTTAATCAATAACCGCACCACAAGATATGGATTTTACATAGGAATAGCTGGAGTGGTTCTTGGATTATTATATCTGATTATTGGAACATTTATTGCTGACCCTACTGTTCTTGGTACATTAATCGGAGCATGGTTAGTGATTAGCGGTATTTTAAAGTTAATGGATGGTTAATGACCATCCTCATAATTCTTTTTTTTTGGTGTTTAATTTGATTGGAATTAGTGCTGATTTTGACCCCGTTCATAAAGGTCATGAAAAATTAATCAAAGAAGCTCTTAAAATAGCTGAAAGTGAAAACAAAAAAGTGGTCGTTTATCTGAATAAAGGCTTTAGTGCAAATCACGCCCCTTTTTTTGTGAATTTTGAAGCAAGACGTGAAATGGCATTAGCTTTGGGAGCAGACGAAGTCAGATCATTTGAAGGTCTTCACCACAGACTAATATTATCATATAGTGTGCCCATAAGACTTAAACAGATGATTGATGATGGCGTGACTGATTACATCACCTCTGCAAGCATCAGTCTTGATGAAATAAAATCAAAAGCCCAAAAATTCATTGATGAAGGCAACTTTGTCGGAATGCCAAAGAATTACACAAACAGAAATGAAATTCGATGGTATGCATTGAATGAATTTCTCGGCTCCAAACTGGATTTCCATGTTGTTAAAGAATTAAAAAAATCCGAATATTCCGGAAGACTAATCCGGCAATCCATTATCGATAACGGCATGGTGATACCTTCAAAAGTCTATAAATTAATACCAAAAACAACAGCGGAGATTCTTGAAAGGGAAATAGCGCTCGGAAATGTGCCCGGAGAAAGAGATTGGGACGGCATTTATAAAAGAATGAACACATATTCACGTGGAAACCTTGAAAATATAGCTTATCTGAATGGAAAAACAATTAATGAAATTATCAAAAGAAGAGTTTACAGAGACCCCGAATCCATTTGGGCAGTTTTTAGAAGATCCGACTATGGTCCTGTAATGACCAGATTGGCAATTAGTTCAATTGAAATGGAAGTTACAAAAAAAGAAGTAATGGAATTGATGAAATATTACGAATCACAGGGCGTGATTCCCGAAAATCAGAAAGTGCAAAAAGTCATTGACCGGGCATGGTATGTTGCAAGCATGGTCGATGAAGGCATCCCTGCACGTGAAGCCAATGAAAAATTCAGAAGTCAAAACATTACCGTTGATGCGCCATTGAAATTGGAAGCAGGATTGAATTTAACCAAATTCGAAACAAAAATTACAAAAGCAGGCATCAATACAAGTTTATATGTCGACAAGAAAGGCAGAATATCAGTTCAATTCAAAAGTGAAGGCAAAAAGATTAAAACCAATCTCAGACTGCCTGCACGCGAAGTTACCTATTTAAGATATATTATGGATTCCCATTTCATACCAGTTGGCGGAATGATTAAGCAAGCAAAAAAAGGATTTAAAGTTGAAGTTACAATAGGATGAACTTATCCAATGCAGCTTTTACCATAATCAATTCATGTTCATTAAAGCAATCAATAACTTCATTTAACTCTTCACTTTTTCTTTTAGAACTTTTTAAAGTGTTATTGATTCTTGATAATGACCTGTCTTTAAAATCATCACCTTCAGTCAAAGAGATTATGTCAAAAAATTCATCTTCAAGGTTATGCTCTTGAGCAATTTCATAGCTTTCAATTAAAATCGCAGTAATGGTTTTTGTATAGCTGCTTCTAAGGAGCTTTAAACGGGCAACATCACCAACATTTTCGCTTATGATTCTAATATTGAAAAAATCTTTTAGGAACAATAAGTTATTGGCTGATTTGCCGGAAATATAAACCATAGGATTATTGGAGTCAATTTTTCCGATGATTGCACCATCCACCATATTTTTAACACAACTGTTGATTTCTAAAGTAGTTTCAGGAGATATGTTATTCAAATCAAGATATATGCCATTACAATATTTTCCATACTTTTTAGCTACTTCAACAGAAGATTTTGGAGATGTTGCAGAAATTAAAATATCCGATGAAACGGCCACATCCCTAAAAGTTGGCAAAACATCAATGCTGAACTCATCGATGACGTTTGACGTTGACTGTGACCTGCTCTCCTTTGAGGTGACAAATTTAATATCCTCAGATTTGATTAAATTAACCAGATTTTGAGAAACTTTTCCAAATCCAATCAAGCCTATAATCATAAAATCACATTACTTTTTAAAAAGAAGCATATCCCTTAAATTAACGCCAATATCACGAGCTATTGTATTACATTTAGCGCACAATAAAAAATAGATATCCTTATCACTCAAATCTATTTCAGTTAAACCTTCATAATTTCCCATTCCTTTGGATATTATGAAGTTATGGGAATCAAATATTTCACGAAACTCGTCTGAAATTTCGCTGTCAACATATCCTACCGTCCCGGCACCTATTTCAACGATTTCGCCAAATTCATCAAGTCCCGCTTCAAGGGCTTCCTTCATGCAGGCATCATTCAAGATAGGTTCTGATTTAACGGCAATTGTAATGTCGACATCATACTCCTTAATTTTAGCCATCAATAGTTTATCAAAAACAATCTCTCCGGTGTTGTCCACAAGATATAAAACCTTATCATGTTTTTTAAGAGAATCTTCAAATTCTTCAACATCCTTAACGGCCAGTTCATTGTCAAGAGATTCCTGAATGATTGCATCAATATCATCATCCAATGTAAATGCTCCAAAGTCTAAAATGTTTCCTATGATGGCTATTTTTACATAATTTTCCAAGCTGTCATTCTCTTTAAGTATGTTTTTCACATCAGGCAGATACTTTAAGGCAATTTCATTGCCCTGAATTTTTTCCCTACGGTATGGGTCTTCACAACCGGTTTTGCTTTTGATGATGTTGTGCATTATTGAACCTGTTTTATTGGAATTGGTATCCTTTGAAAAGTTATCGGCTAAAAAATCAAAAATATCATTCATAATTTCGATTTTAAGCAATTCATCATCACAGGACAAATCCATAGCTTCACGAGCTTGCCTTAAAAAACAAGGCCCACATTCATAACTGATTTTCAAGATTATCCCCCATAAATTATTTGAACCAATTGGATTTCATCGCCGTCATTAATTACAGTATCCTCAATTACAAGTTCTCCATTTTGCTTGGACACCATGGTCTGTGCAGACACTTCCAATTCATTCAATAAATCTTTTATAGTATAATCATCACTAGGAATTTCCCTTTCTTCATTGATATCTTTATATTTTAATGTAAATGGCATTTAATCACAACCTAACTCTTCTAAAAAGGAACATGCTTTGCATAGCCTATTTGATGAAGGTTCACCACATCTTTCACATCTTCCATGATCATAATCCTTTACAAGTTCATTTTTAAGAATTCCCTTAATTTTATCATATCCCCTCAGTGTGGAATACTTTATTGTTGGATGCTTTTCAGCCAATTGGTTGATTACTTCGGAAACTTCTCCCCTGAATGACTGCATTGCATAAGGACAGCTGTCAAAATGAACTTCCAACTCTTTGGCAACAACATAAATTCCAATTTCACGTTCTGGAATTTCACGAAGAGGTTTGATTTTTACAGTGAACTCTTCTGCTTTTGATTCAGTTTTGGCACCCAACTTTGTCAGGTTATCCATATTCCCCTCAAGATAATTCATCATGATTGCCTGGACCTCATCATCCAGATTGTGACCTGTGGCGATTTTTGTGGCCCCCATTTCACGGGCAGCCTTGTTAATGACTGTTCTTCTGAATACGCCACAATAACTACATGATCCCTTATGATTTTCCTTTTGCATTATCTCGTCTAAAGTAATTCCATACTCATCTTTAAGGGAAACCACCTTATGTTCAATTCCAAGCCGTTCGGCATGCCTTGTGGCAATGTCCACACCATCCTGACGGTAATTGTCGATTCCTTCATCCACAGTTACAGCACATATGTCGATGACATTCATTTCACGAAAGCTATTCAGAATTTCCAATGTGGTTACACTGTCTTTTCCACCTGAAAGAGCTACTAAAACCTTATCTCCCCTATCCAACAATTTTTCTTTTCTGACAGTTTTAATAACTTTTTTTTCAATTGATTCAATAAAACAGTCCTTGCACAACAATTGGCCGGACTGCTCTCTTTTAATAATGACTTTAGGATTACCGCATTTACTACATTTCATTTTATACTACCTACATCTGCTCTACAAAATGAGCCAGTTGGTTTAAAGTGTTCACTTCATAAACCTGTGCACCAGTTTCCCTATATAATGACACGCAACTATCCACCACATCCCATTTGTTTCTGTCTTCTGGATTCAATATAACAACCTTTTTTGAGTCCCTTACAATTTCTTCAAGAACTTCCACGCTTGCAGGTATTCCATTTCTTTTTGGACCTGCCCAATCCCTGCAATCAGACAGAATAATTACATATGACTTATTATTTATTTTCGCCATATCCTGAAAACGTGTGAATGCAGAGTACATGTCTGAAGTTCCGTGAACCATCATATTCTTAACCCTTAAATCCTTAACTTTGACAAAGGAATCTATCAGATATTCCTCTTTTAAAGCCTGAGTAGTTTCAATAACCTTGTTGTCAAATTCGAATGTTCTTGACTTTTTAAATGCCATCTGCGCTGAAAACATCAGCATGAAAAACCAACTGCTTATCCATTCACATGATCCGCTGATGTCATTCAAGAACAGGTGTTCGTTCTTATGTGGCCTTGGCTTTGCTTTGACAAGTTCAAAAGGAACACCACCGTATTTCAAATTGGCTCTGATAGTTCTCCTGATATCAATCTTGTTGGAACTGGTTTGAACTTTTCTTCTTGAGCGCTTATTGGCTATCCTTTTACCCAATCTCTGACAGATTTCAAGCATGCGGGGGTCGAACCTATTGAGTTTTGTCAAATCCTTGTTCATCAGTTCCCCATCTCGTTCAAGCTGTTTAACCTCATCCAAAAGAGGCTGGCCAGACAGCATCTTTAGCTTTTCATTGTTGATTCTTTCCTTATTGAGTTTTCTGTAAGCATTGTTCTGTTTTTTGATTATGTACTTATTGGATTTTGGGCCGGCACCCTTATAAGCAGTTCCCCTCTTTTCTTCCTTAGGAGTTTCCTTTTTGACTTCCTTCTTGAATATTTCATCAAAAACCTTATCAAATTTGGGAATGTCATATTTGTCCTTGACATATACTGCCATTAAAGACCTTTTCAAAAGCATCCTGTCGGTTTCGCCAAAACTCATATGGATTTGAACCGCCGATTGTGTGCTTCTTACACTTACCGGCAAACCCTGCTGTCTAAGCTGGTCAGATAACTTTGCAATTTTATTTATCATTTTATCTTTTGTTCAGAATATCCTTAACAACTCTCTTTTTATCGCTTTCATTTTTGATTGCCACACCAATACTGTCATTTAGAGACTTGTCCATATTTTTTGTACCTAAATTGGAAACAGACTTTACCCAATCGACAGTACCTCTCACAGACGGTTTTTTCATAAGATTAAGATTACGTATATCATGAACCAGTTTCACAATAAGGGATACGGTTTCATCATCCGCTTCAGGTATCTTTGATTTGACTATCTCGATTTCCCTTTCCACAGTAGGGTAAGGTATGTATAAAAACAGACATCTGTCTTTGGTTTCATCAAGCAAAGACCTTTGGGAATTGGATGTTAATATAACAATTAAATCATTTTCCAGATGAAATGTGCCCAAATCGTTGATTGTTATTTCCTGTTCTCCCAAAGCCTGAAGTAAAAAACTTTCCACCTCTTCATCAGCCTTATCTATTTCATCAATCAAAAGAACGGAATCCTTACTGTTTAAAAAAGCATTAAGCAAAGGCCTTCTTATGAAAAATTCTTCATCAAATATTTTATCTTCACCGTTTGAATCATTTTTTGCAGCTTCCAAATGCAATAACTGCTTTTGATAATTCCATTCGCCCACAATCTGTTCAAAGGTAATGCCTTCATAACATTGTATCCTAAAGAAATCCCTATCAAAAGTTTTAGCAATTACTTTAGCCAATTCTGTCTTACCAACTCCAGGCGGACCTTCGATAAGCATTGGCTTTCCAAGAAACAAAGATAAATACAAAGTTGTTGAAATTTCATCATTAGAAACATATTGGGCGTCCAATAGCTTTTTATCAATATCATCAATTGTAATATTTTCAACTTGCAATGTCTAACCTTCATAGAATTTAATTATAAATAAGGTTTAATTATGAAATAATATAAACTTTATGTAACAGTTTTATAAAATATGAAATAATAAATAATATATGACTATCAAAAATGGAGGTTGAATATGAAACGTGAAGATATGATTATCATTGCATTAGTTGTCCTCATATTAATCGTTGGTGGCGTTGCAGCATATGTTACTGGATTTGGAATACATGCCAATAATGACCAAAAGGTAAACATGACCAATACCAGTTTAAACAAGACAAATACAACAAAGAATATTACTGCAAACACAACAAGTGATAACACACAAGATAGTTCTCCAGATTCTGGCCGTGACGTGGGAATGACCGCTCCAAACAGTGATTCAAGCAGTGATTCAAGCAGCAGTTCATCCTATGCTGAAACTGGAAGCAGTGAATCATCACAGTCTGAAAGTGTTTCAAGCGAATATACACCACAAGCAGGACAATCTTCAGACACCTACGATCCAACAGACTTTGATTAAAACTAATTTTTGAATTCATCAGGATTTTTGAATAATTCAAAATCCTGAACATAATCTTTTCCAGTAATCATCGCTATTTCTGCTTTTTTAAGTTCCGAACCCAAATAAGCTGCATGTTCCATCCGTGTAACCAGCTCTTTTGAAATGATTTCTTCATAAATTTCTTTTGCAGTGCTGCCACTTATTACCAAATCGGCCTTGTTCTTTTTAAAATGAGTTGCAATGATTCGGCTTTCACTAACGGTTGTTCCATAATCCACACTTATTTTGAAACTTCCTGCCTTGTCTCTGATAAATTTCATCGGTTTTGACTGTCTTATTTCAGGAATTTCATCCAATTCATTTACGATAACATCATTCCTTTTATGCTTGTCTTTGAAAACAACCATATTGATTCCCAAATCCTTAGGGATTGATTTTCTATTTTTTGCAAGAAACATCATTTTTGATGCTGTGGAAAGTTCATAAACACTGCCCCTTGTCTTTCCACTTTCTTCAGGAGTGAAAAGAATGCTGACGCCCAGTTCCATACCAATTCCCGCAAGCAATACATTGACACCTCCAGAATCGGCATCCATTAGCTCGGTTACATTCCCAACACCGAAAAACATTGGTGCTTTATTGGTTTTGTGGAATTCATGACATGCTATAATCGATTCAACAATGCTGGAACTATTGACCGGGTCCAAAATCAAATCAGCAACATATCTTAAACCTTCAGTATCCTTGATTAATTGATGCATCGATTCGACACGTTCAAGAGGAGTTTTGGGAGAAACGCCCTGTGAAAAATTAGTGGGAAGCAAAACTGCGGGAATATCTTTTTCTATCAGAATATCTTTAATTTCCGAATTATTACCCAAATCAAGGCTTAAAACAAAGTCAATCCCATTTTCAGCAGCAACCTTAATTTCTTTAGGATTCAATGTATCTATACTTAATGGCCTGTCCCCAACAATTGGCCTTAAAGTTTCAATCAATTCAGGAATCTTATCAGAAAAGTCTTCACCTGCAGCCATACCAATATCTATCATGTCTGCACCAGAATCAACGAAGTACTGGCATTTATTGATTAATGCCTCTTTGGATAAGAAGGGAGCATTTGCTATTTCGGAAAGTACCCTCATAGGAAAATCTTCGCCGACAGGAAGATTTCTGATTAAAATATTATTCGGTTTTTCAAGAAGCTTATCAATAGTCTCCTTATCATTTTCAAACTCTTCAATGAATTTAAAAGCTTCATGCCTTTTTTCTTCTTCAATAAGTTTATCTGCAGGTTTATCTTCAGAAAGATCAATATTTCCTATCAGATTTAAAACCATTGCCAAATCAGCGCCATCCGTAGACCCCTTAAATGTTGGAATCCCAAGTTCCTTTGTAATTTCCTTTGTTCCTTTTTTAATCAATCCAGGAACCAGAATCATGTCGATTTCATTTAATTGATTTGAAAAATTAGTTTTAACTTCCTTTATTATTTGTCTAGGAGTTAAAAATGCAGCCACTTGAGTATTGTCCGCAATATGTACAATTATATCTTCTTTTGAATCTGAAACAACATCTTTAATTAAAGGATATGCTAACTCACCAGTAATTATTAAAACTTTCATACTACTACCCACAGATTTTCTAATAATATTTATACATATATTTATTATATTAACCC
>NZ_JAXJXF010000148.1:0-21354 GCF_036307625.1 Methanobrevibacter sp. | reverse complement strand
GTATTACTAATAATATTTATATATAATAAAGTATATAATACCATTATCAATAAAACTTTAAAAAAGTTTAATTATAATTTAAATTTTTATTGAGATATTTATCAAATTGTATTGATAGGTTTTTTGGAGGAAATTATTTATGCATATTATGGAAGGATATTTACCGTTGGAATGGTGTATTATATGGTTCGTCATATCATTCATCGTTGTTGCATTCGGTTTATATCAAATCAAAAAAATAGTAGATGAAACTCCTGAATCCAAAGCTTTACTTGCTGTAAGTGGTGCATTCATGTTCGTCTTATCATCTTTGAAATTGCCTTCTGTTACTGGAAGCTGTTCACACCCTTGTGGTAACGGATTAGGTGCAGCATTATTTGGTCCTGCTGTAACTGCAGTATTAGCAACTATCGTACTTTTATTCCAAGCATTATTACTTGCTCACGGTGGATTAACTACTTTAGGTGCAAACATATTCTCTATGGGTATTGTCGGACCATTAGTTGCATGGATTGTATATAAAGGTTTAACCAAAGCTAATATTTCATCAACTGTTGCAATATTCTTTGCAGCTTTCTTAGGTGATTTATTAACTTACGTAGCTACTTCATTCCAATTAGCTATTGCTTTCCCTGCGCCAAATTTCGGTTCAGCATTAACTAAATTCTTAGTTATCTTCGCAGTAACTCAAGTGCCATTAGCTATTGGTGAAGGTCTCTTAACCGTAATTATATGGGACAGATTAAAAGCTTACAAACCAAAATTATTAGATAAATTAGGTGCTTTAGCTCCTAATGAAGCATAAGGTGATATAAATGAAAACATCAACATTAATTATATTGGCTGTTGTTTGTATCGTATTGTTCATCGCACCATTAATAATGTTCAATGGTCACGGGGAAGATGACGGATACTTTGGCGGTGCAGACGATGCCGCTGGTGAAGCTATCGAAGAAACTGGTTTCGAACCTTGGTTTTCATCTATATGGGAACCACCTAGTGGTGAAATAGAAAGTTTATTATTTGCTCTTCAAGCAGCTATAGGTGCAATCATTATTGGTTATGCATTTGGTTACTGGAGAGGACAAAGTAAAGAAGAATAATTTGATTCTTCTTTTATTTTTTCTTTTTTTAAAGTGATTTTATGAAATTTGATATGGATTATATTGCGCATCACAATGAGCTAACAGAGTTCAATCCTTATTTTAAATTGTTTTTATCAATTATTTTGTTAATTGTTACATTAGCAATTGATAATCTGTATTTTGATGTATTCATATTTGTTGTAATGTCTATTGTTATTTTAGCTATTGCAAAAATCAACTACCGGTCTTATTTAAAATTTTTGTCAATTCCAATGGCATTTCTTGTTATAACCTGTATATTTTTACTGTTCTTCTTTGGAAAGGGGGATGTAATTTATGAAACAGGGATATTCGGCATAGTGGTTACAACCGATTCATTTCATTATGCGGTTTATACATTTATGCGTGTTATGGGTTGTTTACCTTGTTTAGGTTTTTTAGCACTTACAACACCAATAGCTAAGGTTTTAAACTGTCTTAGGACTTTAAAAGTTCCAAAAATATTAATTGAAATTGCTCTTTTAATGTACAATTCAATATTCATATTTTTGAATGAAATTGACACTATGCAGAAAGCCCAAAACTCTAGATTGGGATATCACTCATACTGGACTTCATTCAAGTCTTTAGGTGCTCTTGCAAGTACTATATTTTTAAGGTCTCTTGATAAGAGTGAAACACTACAGCATTCTTTAGATTCAAGGGGATATGATGGTGAGCTTCCGGTTTACAAACCACGAAAAATGGAGGAATAATATGTTAGAAGTAAAAAATATTAAATATGCTTATAATTCTGAGTATCAGGCTCTTAAAGGGGTTAGCTTAAAAATCGAAAAGGGAGAAATGGTTGCTCTTTTAGGTAAGAATGGTGCAGGTAAATCAACTTTGTTTCTTCATTTGAATGGAATTTATGAACCTGATGAAGGACAGGTATTCATTGATGGAGAGGAACTAAAATACGATAAGAAATCTTTACTAAAATTCAGGCAAAAAGTAGGCATTGTGTTTCAAAACCCGGATGATCAAATTTTTGCTCCGACAGTCGAGGAGGATGTTGCTTTCGGACCTCTTAATTTGGGATTGTCCATGGAAGAGGTTCAGGACAGAGTTGAGGAAGCCCTTGCTCGTGTTGGAATGAGTGGTTTTGAAAAAACAGCTCCTCATCACTTGAGTGGTGGTCAAAAGAAAAGAGTTGCAATTGCTGGAATTCTTGCAATGAAACCTGAAATCATGGTTTTAGATGAGCCTACAGCAGGTTTGGACCCGCAAGGAGTAGTTAATCTGCAGAAATTATTAAGGCAATTGAATGATGAAGGAATTACAATCGTTATTTCAACTCATGAAGTGGATTTGGTTCCAAATTATGCGCAAAGGGTATTTGTTTTGGTTGATGGGTTGTTGATTGCCGAAGGCACTCCTAAGGAAATCTTCGCACAACCTGAAATTCTAGAACAAGCAAACTTAAAATTACCTATTGTAACCGAACTTTTCCAGGAACTTGAATTGGAAGGCTTTGATATGGAAAATGATTATCCATTAACCATTGCTGAAGCTAAGGACAAGTTTTTAGATTTGTTAAATAAAAACTAATTTTTTTTTAAATCAGATTAACTTCATAATTTTGATATCTAAAGTATTACTAAAAGTAATAATTCATAATACTTTTTCATTATTAGCCAAACATATATATTATTAAAAACATATTTTTTCATAAGGTGAATTTAGATGAGAATTGGAATTTGTGATACAACATTCGCTCGTTTTGATATGGCATCAGCCGCTATTGATGAACTTAAAAATAATGCTTATGATTTAAAAATAATTCGTGAAACAGTTCCTGGCGTAAAAGATTTGCCGGTAACTGCTAAAATTCTCATTGAAGAAGAAAACTGTGATATTGTAATGGCACTTGGAATGCCTGGACCTATGGAAAAAGATAAGATGTGTGCTCATGAGGCATCAACTGGTTTGATTAATGCACAGCTTATGACAAACACTCATATTCTGGAAGTTTTTGTCCATGAGGATGAGGAAGAAGACCCAGTTGAGCTTGCAAAGCTTGCAGAAAACAGGGCACGTGAACATGCACAAAATTTGATTAAGATGATGTATCACAGAAAAGCAATGAGAAAAGAAGCTGGAATGGGAATGCGTGAAGGAAAAGAAGATGCAGGACCTTTATAGGGTGGAAAATGGAATATAAAATTACTGAGGAAGATAAAAATGCTACTTATGTAGTGCTTCCCGCATATAATGAGGCAACAAGAATCCAACCGGTTATTGAAGAGATAGCCGAGAAAGGATATAATATGGTAATCGTTAATGACGGTTCTTCAGACAATACTCTGGAGGTTATTAAGGAATCCAAGAAAAAATATCCTGGCCAGATTCATATCTTTTCTTTAATGATCAACCGTGGAGTAGGTGTTGCAACACAGACTGGTTTTGATGCTGTTTTAAGATATAATCCAAAATATGTTGTTAGTATGGATTCTGATGGTCAGCATTCTGCTGATGATTTGGATGATGTTATAACACCTCTGGTTACAGGTGAAGCTAAGGCAGTAATTGGTGTAAGGCCGCTAAATGATATGCCTAGAAGTAGAAATTATGCCAATGCAATAATGAACTTTTTTACCAAAATCTTTTATAGGGTAGATGTAAGTGATTCACAAACAGGATTTAGGGCAATTACGTCCGATGCATTGGATAAAATCAGCATCAATGCAAGGGGGTATTTGATTTCTTCTGAATTCATACGTGAAATCAATGATAATGATATTCCATTTGCGGAGGTTCCAATCAAAACAATTTACACTCCTGAAACTCAAGCTAAAGGGACAAATGTCAAAGTAGCATTTCAGATATTGCTTCAGATGATTAGACATCAATTCTAAAAGGTGAAAATATGTTTTTATATGCTTTAATATTTCCAATAATTTCCATCATTGCCATAATCTGGTTCATTGGAAGATATCTAAATAATAAAAATTCTCTTTCAACAGTTATTTTGTGGTCTATATTTTGGATTTTTGTTAGTTTATTTGCAATTTTCCCAGATTTCAGTAATGCATTCGCTAGAATATTTGGTATTACACGTGGTTTGGACTTTGTAATTATCCTGGTATTTGTAGTGTTGTTCTACACCATTTTGAAATTGTACTTTGTGATTGACAAAATGCAGAACAATTTAAATAAGGTTGTTAAGGAAGTCGCTTTAAAAAACGAAATAACTCTTGATGATGAAGAGGAATAGGTCATGTTGTATTTTAGGGGATGCACTGCAAGGGAAAAGCAAACCAATATCCAAAAGGCAACTGAATTTCTTTTAAATAATGCTGGCATTGATTATTATATGCTGGATGATGAAAAGTGCTGTGGGTCTGTTTTGCTCAGGACTGGTTTTGAAAGCGAAGCAAAAGAACAGATTAAAAGAAATGCCGAAATTTTTAAGGGAGAAAAAATCTTAACTTCTTGTGCTGGTTGCTATAAGACTTTAAAAGAGGATTACGAAGATTTGGATGTAATTCACATTTCTCAGTTATTGGATGAATTAATCAGAGTCGGCAAACTTGATTTTACAAAAAAGGATTTGGATGTTACATATCATGATTCCTGTCATTTGGGACGTCATCTGAACGTTTTTGATGAGCCAAGGTCGGTTGTTGAAGCGGTTGCAAATCTTGTTGAAATGGAGAACATCCGTGAAAACAGCTTATGCTGTGGAGCTGGAGGAGGAGTAAAATCTGCTTATCCTGAAATTGCCGACCAGATGGCAAAATCAAGAATAGCTCAGGCAAAGGATACTGGCTGTGAAATATTAATCACTTCCTGTCCATTCTGCAAGCTTAATTTGGAAAATGATGATTTGGAAGTGCTTGACTTGACTGAATTTTTAGTAAGGTATGGTGATTTTGATGAAAGCCAGTGAACTTGAAACAATGAGAAAGTCCTTCAGCACTGTTAAAAGCAGATCAAATTCCATTAAGGATTCTCCATCAACTAAAAGGCTTGAATCAAGAGGCCGTGAAATAAAAAAGTTTTCCATTGAAAATAATGAAGAGCTGTTGGACCAGCTTTTGGAGTCATTTAAACGAAACGGCATTGACTGTGTGATGGCTGACACTTCAGAAGATGCAATTGACATAATCGATGAGTTGATTGATGAGTATGGAGCAACAACCATTGCCAAGGCCAAATCAAATACTCTGGGTGAAATCAATCTCAAAAAACACTTGGCAGATAAAGACATTGATGTTGTCGAAACTGATTTGGGAGATAGGATTTTGCAGCTTAAAAAAACTGACAACAAGCCAGTTCATCCAACAGGTCCTGCTTCTCATTTGAATATTTCTAAAATTACAGACATTGTCAATGAGTCATTGGATGCCAATGTCAATCCCGAACCTCGCGAGATTATGGAACTTGTCAGAAGTGATGTGTTGAATCGTCTGAAAAATGCAAGAGTAGGTATAAGTGGAGCCAATGCAATAGCTGCAGAAGAAGGGTCCCTTGTAATGGTGCATAATGAGGGAAATATTTCAATAGTTTCTCTGAAAGATTTGCATATAATTGTAGCGGGAATTGATAAAATAGTACCTTGTCTTGAAGATGCAATATCAATTGTAAAACTTGAGACAATTTTTGCAACAGGCAACTTTGTAACATCATATATGAATGTGATTTCAGGACCGTCAAAAACTGCCGACATTGAAAAGAAGCTTTTAAAAAATATGTATGGTGCTGAAAAGGTTGTTGTTATCCTTTTGGACAATGGCAGAAGCAAAGCTACCGAAGAATGTCTTTATTGCATAGGATGTGGAAATTGTGTAGTTCACTGTCCTGTATACAATGCCGTTGGAAATGAATTTGGTTTCAATAATTATTTTGGCGGTCGTGGAGTAGCAATGTCCAAGTTTATTGAAGATGAAGAGACTTGCTATGATTCTGGTCTTTATATGTGTACTTTATGCGGGTTATGTACTTTAAACTGCCCAGTATCTATTCCGACAAATGAAATAATTGAAAATATGAGAAAATTATCTGCTGATGTTGGTTTTTATCCCAAAGCCCACGGTAAAATTAAGGACAATATATCCAAAAATGATTCTCCTTATTAAAAGGTAATTTTTAAATAGTTTGTAAGTTATATATATTATATTATGAAAATTATTAGATTTTTAATTTTAATTTTAATTATTTTTTTAACAGCTGGTATAGTCAGTGCTGGTGATGTTAATGATAGTGAAATTATTTTACAATCAGGTGAAGGATCATTCAAAGAACTTAATAATTTAATTGTCAAATCTCCTGAAAATTCCATTGTTAATCTTTCAAAAGATTATTTTTCTAATGATAATGATTTTCCCAATGGGATTGAAGTTAATAAACCTTTAACAATTAATGGTAATAATCATGTTATTGATGCAAATTCTAACTCCAGAATATTTAGGATTCTAACTCCAGGGGTTATTTTAAATGATATTGTATTTGTTAATGGTAATGCCCGTAATGGTGGTGCAATCCAATCAAATTACTGTGTAACAATTGATGATTGTCGATTTGAAAATAATCATGCTTATAAAGGTGGAGCTATTCATGTCAAAAATGCTAAAATAAATAATTCTGTTTTCATTAATAATTTTGCAAAGGCATACGGTGGAGCAATCTATCAAAAAAATGGGGATGTGAATAATTCTAAATTTATAAACAATAATGTTCCTCAGGGCGATGTTGTAACTTCTGATAATACGATTTTAGGTTATGGTGGAGCAATTTATCAAATTGATAGTAATGTATATTCCTCTACATTTTCTGGAAATAATGCTTTTGGAGGAGGTGCAATTCAGCAGACAGGCAGTAATATTTACAAATCTATTTTTGTAGGTAATTCTGCTTTCGATGGCGGTGCAGTCAAACAATATGAAAAAAGTAATATTTTCAATTCCACTTTTATAGATAACTCAGCATCCGCTTATGGTGGTGCAGTTGAGCAGATGGAAGATAGTAAAGTATATTACTCCAATTTTGTGAATAATTCTGCTAGTTATGGTGGTGCAGTTTATCAATATGATAATAGTATTGTTTACAATTCTAATTTTGTGAATAATTCTGCTTATTATGGTGGTGCAATTTTTCAGTCAGTAGGCTCTGATTTTATTAATTGCACTTTTGAAAATAATCATGCAAACTATAATAAAGATGATGTTTTTACTAATGATTGGGATGATAATAAAGATAATTCAACAAAGAGTGTTGATAATTTTAATTTCACTAATGATGATGATATAACTCCAGATATTGATAATTCTTCATTTAACAATAATGATGATGACATAACTCTTGATATGGATAATTCTTCATTTAACAATAATGAGAATATTGATGTTGATATTAAAAATAATGCTGGCAATCCCTTAGGTCTTTTATTGTTAAGTTTGTTTGTTTTAATAATCAGAATTAAAAAATAACCTTTCTTTTTTTTTTTTATTTTATTTTTTTTAATTTTTTTCTAGTAAAAACAATAGTATTATAAGTAATAAAGAAGTAATAGTATTATAATATAATATTTTATTTTATTGGAGGAAATATATGCTTCTATTAATAAGTCCTATAAATCATGAAGAGGCTCTGGAATCAATTAAAGGTGGAGCAGACATTGTTGATGTAAAAAATCCTAAGGAAGGTTCTCTCGGTGCTAATTTCCCTTGGGTAATTAAGGAAATTAGGGAATTGACTCCTGAAGACAAGCTTGTAAGTGCTACTTTAGGGGATGTACCTTACAAACCAGGTACAGTTTCCCTTGCGGCAATGGGTGCTCATGTTTCTGGTGCAGATTATATTAAAGTCGGGTTATACGGAACAAAAAATCATGACGAAGCGGTTGAAGTCATGGAAAATGTTGTAAAGACAGTAAAAGATGTTAGTGAAGATACCATTGTTGTAGCTGCTGGTTATGCGGATGCTCACCGTGTCGGTGCAGTGGATCCTATGGAAATTCCAAAAGTAGCTAAGGATGCAGGATGCGACTTGGCAATGCTCGACACTGCTGTTAAGGATGGTCATACATTATTTGATTATTTAGATATTGATAAATTAAAAGAATTTGTAGATGAAGCTCATGGCTATGGTTTATTGACTGCACTTGCAGGATCCGTTAAAAAAGACCAATTAAAACCATTGCATGATATAGGTTGCGATGTTGTTGGTATTAGGGGTGCTGCTTGTGTAGGTGGAGATAGAAATACTGGTAAAATACACCATACTGCTGTAGCTGAACTCAAAGAATTATGTGATTCATTTTAATTAGGTGATTATATGTCATACTCAAAAAAAGTTCAAGAAGCAAGAATGTCTTATACTTTTGATGATTTTCTTTTAACTCCAAATGCAAGTTATGTTGAACCTAAGGATATTGATACAAAAATTGAATTGGGTAAAGGAATTAAATTAAATATCCCTGTTTTAAGTGCGGCAATGGATACTGTAACTGAAGCAGAACTTGCAATTGCTATGGCTCAAGAAGGTGGAGTTGGAGTAATCCACAGAAACATCACTCAGGAAAGACAAGTAGAAGAAGTTAAAAAGGTTAAAAATGCTGAAGATTTAACAATTCGTGATGTTGTAACTATTTCACAAGATTCCACTATCGCTGATGTTCAGGAAAAAATGAGGGATGAGTTGATTAGTGGTCTTCCTGTTGTTGAAGGTGATGAAATTATTGGTATTATCTCAAAAAGAGATATCAGACCAGTTTTAAAATCAGAACCAAATAAGACAGTTAAAGATATCATGACCTCTGATGTGGTAACTGTTGATGAGGGAGTTTCAGCCGAGGAAGCGTTAAACATTGCTTATGAAAATAAAGTTGAAAGACTTCCTGTTGTCCGTGATGGGAAACTGGTTGGAATAATCACTATTAAGGATATTTTAAATCAGGCTCAATATCCAAATGCTGCTCGTGATAAAAATGGTGATTTTTTAGTTGCTGCTGCTTGCGGACCATTTGATTTGGATAGGGCAATGGCTTTAGATCAAGCTGGTGCAGACATTATTTCTATTGACTGTGCTCATGCTCATAACATGAACGTGGTTAAGTTCACCGAAACCATTAAAGAAAATATCGATGCAGAACTATGTGTAGGTAACATTGCTACTGGTGAAGCGGCTGAAGATTTAATATCTATGGGTGTGGATGCACTTAAGGTAGGTATCGGTCCGGGTTCAATGTGTACTACTCGTATCGTAGCTGGTGTGGGTGTGCCACAATTAACTGCAATTTCCGATGTTGCTGATGCTGCTCGAGATGCAGGCATTCCGGTTATTGCGGACGGCGGTATCAGATATTCAGGTGATGTGGCAAAAGCTATTGGTGCCGGTGCAGATGCAGTAATGCTCGGTAACTTGCTTGCAGCATCTTTGGAAGCGCCTGGTGATATTGTTATCATGAATGGTAAACAATACAAAAAATACCGTGGAATGGGTTCCATGGGTGCAATGACCAGTGAATTTGATGGTGGAGCAGACAGATATTTCCAAGGTCAAAAAAGTAAAATGAACCATACTAAATATGTTCCTGAAGGAATTGAAGGTGCTGTACCATATAAAGGTACTATTGCTGAAATTTTATTCCAATTAGTGGGTGGTTTGAAATCATCCATGGGTTACTGTGGTGCAGAAAATATTCAAGCTATGAAAGAAAAAGCACAATTTGTTAGAATTACAAGCAGTGGTATTAAGGAATCACATCCACATGACTTGTTGATTACAAATGAAAGTCCTAATTATCCAACACTTGATTAAGTTGGATAATATTTTATTATTTTTTTTGTAGTTCCATTAACTATAAATGACCTTAATTTAATGTTTTCATTGTGGGTTTTTTATTAAAATCCGTAGTTTTAAGAAAACATTTAAATATTAGTTAATATAATATTATTACATTAGATAATTTTATGATTATTTTTAGATAATCAATGTAAATCGTTTTGATTTATATTATTACAAATTTTATTATTATGGAGAGATATTAAATGGCAAGAACTAAAAAAGTGGGTATCACAGGAAGGTTTGGTGCAAGATACGGAAGAAAAGCAAAAAGATCTGTTAAAATCATCGAAGAAAACATGAAAAAAAATCATGTTTGTCCTAAATGTGATAGACCTTATGTAAAAAGACAAGCTGCTGGAATCTGGAAATGCAGAAAATGTGGTGCAGTATTCACCGGTGGAGCTTACATTCCTGAAACTCCAATGGCAAGATCTGCAGCACGTAGTATCAAAGATATTCGTGTGGAGGAATAGACGTTGTATAGATGTCCACGTTGTGGAGCAGAAGTAGATCATAAAAGCTACATGGAAAATAAATGTCCTAAATGCAGATATAGGATTTTATTCAAAAATGTTCCAGAAACAACTAGAGTTATAAAAGCAAGATAATTTATTTGCTTTTAATATATTTTTTACTATTTTTGATTTTACATGTTAATTTCAACTTCTAGAAAACCTTCTCAGAAAACTAGAAAGTTTTGTAAAAATTTAGCCCATGCAACAGGTTCAACATCTGTAAATAGAGGAAAAATGAACATGCGTGAGCTTCTTTTGAAGGCTCTAGAATTAGATGAATTTAACTTAGCTGTTGTTAATGAGATTAAAGGAAATCCAAGTAAAATTACCTTTTACTCAAATAAAGGGGAAATTTTGCTGGTAATTCTTATTGGAGCTTCACTTGAATTGGGTAGACTCAACATCGCTCCGTCCAAATTGAAAATAGTTTCACATGTTGAAAAGCTCGATGTCTTGAGTGAAATCTTGGACATGGAGTTGGTTGACAATGCTGAAGACAATTATATTTTAATATCTAGTGATGATAATTTGATAGCTAAAATTAATTTTGTTAACAAGTTTGGAGATGAAACCAACTTCCAAATTAATGTTAAAAAAATTTTAGAGGTTACTCATGAATGAAAGCCCTCTTGAATCTGTCAAAAGTGATATAGTTATTGAATTTGAGAACAGCAATCAGGCTAAAATAATTTATGATTCAATTATTTTGGAGTTTGATACTGCTCCGGATTATAGATCCTCCATGACAATTGAATTGGATGGGTCTAATATATTGATTAATGTTGATGCAGAAGATTCCACCTCTTTTAGAGCTTCTGTCAATTCAGCGATTAAGTGGATTAAGCTAGCATTGGAAATTAATAATTTGACAAATTAATGTTTATATATTTATAATTAAAAATAAGATATAAGGTGATATTATGGAGATTCCTGAAAATATTCAACATCAATTAAATCAGTTTCAACAATTACAACAACAAGCTCAAGCTGTAACTATGCAAGTTCAAAATGTTGAAGTTCAAATTCAAGAAACTGAAAAAGCATTAGAAGAACTTAAAAAAACTGATGAAAATACTGAAGTATTCAAACAAGCAGGCACTTTACTTATTAAAGTGGAATACAAAGATGCTTTAGCTGAAATGGAAGAAAAATTAGAAACTCTAGAGTTAAGAAAACAAACCATGGCTCGTCAAGAAGAAAGAGTTATGAAAAAACTCGAAGAGATGCAAGCTAGCATTCAAACTGCAATGCAAGGAATGGGCCAATAGGCTTATTTTCTTTATTTCTTTTTTTATAGATTTTCATGTCAAAGTTAAAAGTATTAACTAATGAAGATTTGTCCAAGATTTCCGATGATTTTGGTGAAATCTTAGAACGTGAAGTTTCAAAAACAATTTCCACCAAGGAATTGGAAGATTTAGATTTGGATATTGTTATTAATTATGAAAATGAACAATTAGATGTTGATGTGGATGTTGGAGTTCTATTTGATGAGCTTTCACAAATCAATCAGGACCAAATATCTAAAGCTATTGATGAGGCTTATTTGAAGTTTGATTCATACATTGATGATAACTACAGAGTTTAATTATTTTTTTTGAAATTGTTTGTAATACTTTTTTTATATTTTTTACTAATTTAAGTAATACTTTTTAACAAAAAAGTATTTATAGTATCATGTACAACTATTATTTAGAGTTTGGAGTAATCACAATAGCTTAGCAATATTAGAACAAACACGTAATACTATCTTTCAAATTCCCTCTTTAAATTACTTCAAACTGCTTACTTTATTTTTCTCAATTTCTCTTTATCAAGCAAATTTTATTAAATTTTACCAACTTTAAAATCTTTAGAAAAGCTGATTTTATGATTTAAATTATTTGGTTTAGTTTTGTTTATATATTTTTTTCATTTTTAAAAATTGTTTAAATTTATGTGATATTTTTATTAATTTATATATTCAAGTTTACTTTAATTTTTTTAAACTTTAGTAACATTTAAATACTATGCCAATTAACTTATTAAATAGAGGTTCATAACATATTTGTTATTAATCGAAAATTGATCATTATTTTTATATTCTCGAGGGGGGCTAAAAACAGATTAGCTCTTCTCACCTCCTTACGAATTTTTTTAAAATATTAATACTTGTTTTATCTAATTATAATCATGATTAAAAAAATACCAGTAATAGATTTAAAACAACACCAGGCCGTAAGTGGCAAATCTGGTATGAGAGATACATATCAACCGCTTAGAACTATTTTTGCACCTTCATCCAATCCAGTTGAAATTGCACAAGGATTGAAATTGAACGGTGCAGATGAGATGTATATAGCCGATTTGGATTTGATTGAATCAAATGGACACAATATTAATGACATCAAGCTTGTAAATACAATTTTGCCTGTAATGTTTGATGGTGGAGTGAAAAACTGTGAATCCTTTGAATTTTTCCTTGATTATGCTTATAAGATAATCGTTCCGAGTGAAACTCTTGAAAGCGTTGAGGAGATGGAAAAGATATTTGAAAAATATCCTAAGGAAAGAATTGTCATAAGTATCGATATCAAGAACAACGAGCTGTTTTCAAAAAATTTGGATTTGGATTTGTTGCAATTCAAAGAGATATTGAAAAAATTGGATCCCAACGAAATAATTCTTCTCGACATTAGCGGAGTCGGCACCGAAAAGGGATACAATAAGGAAATTTTGGATAAATTTGAAGATATGAAAGACAAGTTAATAATTGCAGGTGGTTTGAATAAGGAATCTATTGGTGAGTTAGATTCTCAAGGCATAAAAAAAGTATTGATTGGGACAAGTTTACATTCAGGTGAAGTAAACCTTTTAGATTAACATTCTCAATATTATATATGGCAGCAAGCATGCAATAACGAATAATGTTATTCCTAAACCTAATTTAGTTTTGCTTTCTTCTAGTGAACCAGAAATAATCATTATAATTGCTAAAAAACCAAGAATTACTGGTAGAATATGAGAAAATATAGTTGTTCCAATAGTCGCCATTTTAAATCACTACTATATTTATTTATTTTTAAGTTATTTAAAGATAACTTAATTGTACTTTAAAATTTGTATTTTTAAAGTTTAATAACTTTTTTATTGTATTATTGTTAAATATTATAATTATGAGAATCGATAGGCATCATCATCATAAGAAAGCCGGTGATAATTTAGCATTTGTTTTTTTCATGAATCTGACATTCAATATCATTGTCCTTGTTGGAGCATTTGCCACAAACAGTATGGCAATTCTTTCTGACTTTATTCATGACATGTCAGATACAATTTCAATAGCATTGGCCTGGGCATTGGAGCATGTTGCTCAGAGAGATTCAACAGATAAATATTCATATGGTTATCAGAGATTTTCAATTCTTGGTGCGGTAATAATTTCCGTTTTTGTCATTGTCATGGCCTTTGTAATATTGTCAGAAGCAATTCCAAGACTATTCTCACCGGAAGGAGTTGATGCCGAGGGGATGCTGATTGTTGCTATTGTTGGAATAATCTTCAAATTAATTTCAGTTTATCGTTTGCATGGTGGCGAAACATTCAATGAAAGAGCAATTTTGTTCCATCAGCTGGGAGACATATTTGAATGGGTTGCTATTTTGATTTTAAGTGTCATATTGATATTTTGGGATGGAGCACCATATCTTGATCCTTTCGTTTCAATAGGTATTGCTTTTTGGCTTATATTCAATTTGGGAAGAAATCTGTATAAATCACTTGAAGTACTGCTTCAAAAGACTCCTGACAACTTTGATGTCGATGAGTTCAAGTCACAGATTTCAGCAATTGAAGGCGTAAACAATATAGATGACTTTCACATTTGGTCACTTGACGGAATTGACTCTGTCATGACTTTGAAAGTCGATGTAGATTTTGGTAAGGACGTTGAAAAAATCAAAAAGGAGATTTATGATATTTCAGGCAAATATCATGTTGTAGATATTACTATAGAATTTGACTAGTTATCAAATGGATGATTGTTATGACTTTGGTTGTTATTGGACCTGTGACAAAGGATTTGATTGTTATCGGAAGTGAAAAGTCCCATAGGGTAGGTGGCGCTACCTATTTTCAAAGTTTCGTTTTCGAGAAGTTTTACGAAGATTATTTGGCTCTTGTAAACTGTGACGATGAAAGTTTGGTCGAGGATTTTCCTGATTTGAGCAAAGTTAAAGTAATTAAAAAGGACAATACTCATTTTTTTATTAATGATTACCCTTTTGAGGATAATTTGAATATTCGAAATCAATTGAGCAATTTTGCCCATATTCCTGTTTTGCCGTCAGATTTGGAGGGAATTTTACCCGAAAAAATTGATGGCTTTGTCATAAATCCATTGAATCGTTATGACTTTCCGGGCGAAACAATGGAATATCTGAAAAGTTTCAATGTTCCGATATTTCTTTCGATACAGGGTTTTTTGAGAATTCCCTGCAAACCAGTAAATGAAAATTACACCATAAAATTAGATTACTTTGGTGAGTTGGATAGTATTTTATCAGAGGTCTGTGCAATATTTATGGATGAGGCAGAAGCAAAGGTCATAGGGTTTGACTATGATGTGGATGAGATTGTCATAACTAATGGTTCTTTTGGATCTAGGGTTTTAGCTGATGGGGAAATTAAGATTGATTCTGTAAAATGTGATGATGTGGTTGACACTACAGGCTGTGGTGATACTTACATGGCTGCATATGTTTCACATAGATTAAAAAATTGCTCTATTGAAGAATCAGGTAATTTTGCTTCATTGATTGCAAGCGAAAAGCTAAAACATTCAGGCCATTACTGAAGTTAAATTTAGGAAAATATTTTTTAGGCTATTTTCGATGCGACGTATTTGAATATGCTTCTAGACATATTATCTCTTGGTGTATGGCAATTATTTTTGATGATTCTTTTTAAGTGCCAAGGTTAATAACATGTCAAAACGACCCTTTAAAACATAAATGTGAAGTGTATAAAAAATTGATTTAAATTAGTTGATTGAGTATTAACTAGTTTTTCAGTACTTGTTTTTAATTATTACTTCAAAATAATCTATTTCTTAACTTTTAGAAAACTTTATTAATATATATAATTATAATTATATATGGTTCTTAATTTTTTTTAAACACTACAAAGGGTCATCATGTTAAACAAATCATCTAATATAATCGAAAAGGAATTTAAAAATTTACGTAAGGAGCTATTAGATTTAACTTTAAGAAATCAACTTCTTAATTTCAAATCAAGAGCTAAGACTATCACTATTGTAAATCAGTCTCCTATAAATCTTTATCAGACATTGGTTCTGCAGGATAACAAAATGTATTTTGTGGCCAATAAAAAGGATAAAAAGGAAGACAAGTCATCAGTTTGGGATCATATTCCATTTGACTTTTCCAAGTTTTCTGAAGGAGACAAGAAACTAGCTACTGATTTGACTCCAAAGGAGCTCCAAAAAAGATTATATTATATCAATAACCAAGCAAAAACAATGCTTCAGGAGCAGGGTTATAACATTTTGTATCTGGCTATCGGATTTTTGCAGTGGAAGGACAAATCCAAGCCAAGGCAAAAGAATAATGCTCCTCTGGTGTTAATTCCAGTTGCAATGGAGCGGAAAAAGGTTGGTGAATCATTTAACCTTGAATGGACTGGGGAGGATATTCAAACCAACATTTCCCTTAAGGCCAAGCTATTGGAAGCGGGCATTGAACTTCCTGATTTTGAATTTAAAAAATATGGTGAAGTTGTAGACCATTATATTGCCAGTGTTAGAAGGGCAGTTTCAAGAATGGATGGTTGGGAAGTTAACAATAATGTTGCTTTAGGTTTCTTTAGTTTTACAAAATTTGTAATGTACAATGACCTGAACCCTGAAGCATGGGAAGACAATGTTGATTTGACCAAAAATGAGTTGATTCAAGCTATTTTCAATCCTGCTAAAAATGATCAGGAAGCATTTAGGGAAGAGGACATTGACTCACAGCTTGAGTATCAGAACATGTATCAGGTGCTTGATGCGGATTCATCCCAGATTGCAGCTATTCAGGATGTAAAGGCAGGACGTAATCTAGTTGTGGAAGGTCCTCCTGGAACAGGTAAGTCACAGACTATTGTAAATTTAATTGCTGAACTTCTTGCAGAAGGCAAATCAGTCTTATTCGTATCTGAAAAGATGGCTGCGCTTGATGTGGTAAAGGACAGATTGACCGGTGTAGGTTTGGGAAAATTTGTATTGGAATTGCATTCCCATAAAACCAGACGTAAAAAATTCCTGAAGGATTTGCAAAAGGCAACCAATGTGCGCGCTCAGGAGCCTTTGAATATCGATCAGACAATTCGAAAGCTTGAAACCTTGCGCCGTCAATTGGATGATTATTCACAAATCATTCACAAACCTTCATTTGCAGTTAATTTATCTCCGTTCCAGTTGTATGGGATGAAAGAATCTGCAGATGATCATTTTTCAAGAAAAAACGCTATAATGCCTTTGGTAAGATTTCAGAATCCAGAAACAATAACTCTTAAAGAATTGGACGACATGAAAGTATCTTTGGAGAATCTTGCTGAACTGTATCAGACAATATCTAAAGAAAATCCTTGGAGTAAATGTTCTCCAAAAAGTCTTTTGCCGGCTGATTTAAGGGAAATCGAAATGTTGATTAATGATACATTGCATGCATTGGATAACTTCCTGGTTGAGCGTGGAAGGGTTTATGACATTTATGGAATTAAAAAGCCAGACACTTTAAATGAGTTTGAAAATTCACTTTCAGCTTTTGAAATAATCAAGTCCCAAAATGCGGAACTGATTGATGGAAGTATCTTGAAGTCTGGTGCATGGGATAACAACAATGACGATGCATTTAAATTGATACAGGAGCTTGAAAGGTATCAAAAGTATTCCGGAATTTTAAACAAATTCAATCAGAGCATTTTCCAAGTCGACATTGACAGGCTGATATATGAGCTTAGAAACATTTCAACCAAAAAGTTCAGATTCTTCAATAACAGGCAGCATATTGAATTGGTGGAAAGGTACTATGCAGTTCCTGTTAATGGCAGTGTTGATGAAATAATAAGGGATTTGCAGGAAGCTAAAGCTATTATTAAAATAAGAAATAATTTGGAAGCCAATAGGGCATTGGGTGAAAGATATTATGGAGCATATTGGCATTTGAATGCAAATCCAAATGATTTAAGAGCAATAGCTAGGTGGATGACTGAATTTACAGCTCTTGTTCGTGAAGGAACTTTCTCTGAAAACACTATTGATTTGATGAGTAAGGATTTATTTGACATTAATCCCGAAAGGGATCTTGCGGAATATATTGACTCCGGTGAGGAATTTGTCCGTGTATTGTCAAAACTTAAAGATAAATTGAATCCAAGAAGCAAATTAATATTTAAAAGGGAAACAGGTGATGTAAGTTTTGAAGCATGGCAGGAACAGCTATACAAATGGAGAGGTCAGCTGTCAAGCCTTCACCTATGGTCCCAATACCTGAACACTAAAAATTCCTTAAAAAGTTCAAATGCTGCAATGTTTGTAGATTCAATTGAAAAAAGGAATATCAAAAAATATGATATTGAAGCATTGGTCGATGGAAACTTTGCAGATTCACTTTTAAACATATTATTTGTTGAAAATCAGGAACTTGCTACATTTATCGGAGAATTGCATGAAAATAGAATTAAGGAATTCAAGGATTTGGATAAAAAGATTCTCACTTTAAACAGAAAAAGAATTTTCCATAAATTAAACAGCAATATTCCAAAAATATTTGGTGGAACTGAAAATCCTCAGGCGAAAATACTTGCTGGGGAATTTACAAGAAAAAGCGGGCACATGCCTGTAAGAAAACTTTTGGAAAAAACCGGAGGAATGATAAAACAAATCAAACCTTGTTTTATGATGTCTCCGTTATCCATTGCACAGTATTTGGATCCTACCAATGAGGAACTGCAGTTTGATGTAGTTATTTTTGATGAAGCAAGTCAGGTTAAACCTGAAGATGCATTGGGTGCATTTATGAGAGGTAAAACTGCAGTTGTTATGGGAGATACTCAACAATTGCCTCCGACTTCATTTTTCGACCAGATGTCTGATGCTGACAGTGATGAGGAAGAGGCGACTTCCCTTGATATGGAAAGTATTCTGCATTTATGTAAATTGTCATTCCCTGTCAAAATGCTCAAATGGCACTACAGGTCACGCCATGAATCATTGATTACAGTTTCAAACAGGGAATTTTATGATGATGATTTGCTGGTTTATCCTTCACCTTCACATTCAGACCCTGAACTGGGTTTGAAATTCCATTATAATCCAAATACTCAATATTTGAGAGGGGCTTCATCCAAGAATCCTCTTGAGGCAAAAGATGTTGTGGATGAGATATTCAACCACTTTGAAAAGTATGGTGACACAAAGAGTTTGGGTGTTGGAACATTTTCCGTTGCTCAAAAGAATGCGATACTGGAAGAATTGGAAGTAAGGCGTAAGGAAAGGCCTGAATATGAACCACTGTTCTCAGATAATAAGGATGAACGTTTCTTTGTCAAAAACCTTGAAACAATACAAGGGGATGAAAGGGATGTTATTCTAATCAGTGTGGGTTATGGTTATGACCAGGATGGAAAAATGTCACTCAACTTCGGTCCATTGAATCAGGACGGTGGGGAAAGAAGATTAAACGTATTGATTACTCGTGCAAGAGAGAAATGTGTTGTATTCTCAAACTTCAAGGCATATGATATGAATCTGACAGCTAATCCTCCTTATGGTGTAAAATCTCTAAAAGAATTTTTGGAATATGCTGAAAACTTGACTTTAGGAACCAATGGTCCTGAAATGCACACAAAAGAACCATTTGAAGATGCAATAGCTAGCTTCTTGGAAGAAAACGGTTATATGGTGGATAGACAAATAGGTTGTGCAGGATTCAGAGTTGATCTGGCTATTGTTGATGATGAAAATCCTGGAAAATACATTTTGGGAATCACAACTGATGGAAAAATGTATTCATCAAGTAAAGTGGCTCGTGACAGAGATAGACTTCGTGAACAGGTTTTGACAGGTCTTGGCTGGAAGTTATATCATTTATGGTCTACAGATTGGTATAGAAACAGAGATTTGGGACGTAAAAAATTACTGGAATTTGTTGAAAAATCCATCAAAGAATCTCGTGAAGAGGAAAGGCGCAGGTCTGAAGAGGCTAAAAAGTTAGCTGAAAAACGTAGAATCGAAGCTGAAAAAAGAGCAGAAGAATTGCGATTAGCACGTGAAAGGGAAGAGGCTGAGAAGAAAGCTCAAGAAGAAGCAGAAGCCGAAAGTGAAATAAATCCTGAGGATATTGGTCCAAGCGATTTTGTTGAAGTTGAAAAGGCTGATGATGGTGACTTTTTAGAAAAACCAATTGATGTAAGTGAAATAAATCCATCAGAATTCTTTGAAGATGAAAAGTCAGAAAACGAACCTAAAAAACCAATAAAAGAAGAAAAAACATCAAAAGTTAAAGATGCTTCAGAATTTGTTGTGGTTGATGAAGTTAGTGCTAAATCTGATGAAGATAATGTTAGTGACGAGTCTGAGTTTGTTGTAGTTGAAGATGAGTCTGATGAGGATAATTTAAATGATGTTTATGTTGAAAATGATTCTGAATTTGTTGTAGATGCTTCTGAATCATCAAATGTGGAAGATTTAAATGTTGAAACAGAATCTATTGGCTCTGATGCAGTTGAAGATAATTCTGTAAATATTGATGAGTCCGATGATGTTGATGTTGAACCTGATGTTGTTGCTTCTTCTGATGGATCTGAAGATGTTGATGTTGAACCTGATGTTGTTGTTTCTTCTGATGGGTCTGAAGATGTTGATGTTGAACCTGATGTTGTTGTTTCTTCTGATGGGTCTGAAGATGTCAAGGCTAAAACTGATGATGATGCAGAAGTATGGGAATCTAAGGATGAAGATGTTTCTCAAGATGATGATGCGGAAATTTGGGAAGATGATGAAGGAGTTTCACCCGAAGATAATGCTGAAGTATGGGAAGACGAAAAAGATTACTCTGAAGATTCTTCTAAAAATAAATTTTCAAGACACATTGGCGATAAAATCAAATCATTGTTCAAATCTGATGATTCAGAAGAAAAAATGGATAAAAATCCTCTTTTTTCAGGACTTAAATTCACAAAAGATTTAGGCAAAAATTCAGATTTAGAAAATGATTTCGAGGATGATGTTAAAAAATCATCTAAAAAGGCAAAATCCACTACGGAACAATTTGAAGATACTGTGGATTTAGGTTCCGATGATGATTACATTTATGTTGACCACAGTCACGATGAAGAGCATGTTTTAGATGATGAAGAAGATGTGGCTTTTGACATTTTTAATGAAACTCAAAATGATGATGCTGATGAGGTTATTGTAGACCGCAGCAATGACGAAAAGCCAAAAAATGATAATAAATCTAAACCTAAACACAATGAACCTGCTCAAAAGGATATTAAATTCGGTAGGGAAAGTTCCATTAATTCAGATATTGATGATCCTGAGATTATTCCTGATAAGAAAGGTTCTGGATTAAATAAACAGGAACATGATTTAAATGACGAAGTTATCTTAGATTCAAATGAACCTGATGAACCTGGTCTTAATGTTGATGTTGATTTAGGTTCACCAGATGACTATAAAAAAGAATCTCCGGATGATTCTGATAGGGTGGATTTGGGTTCCGATGATGATTATATTTATGTTGACCATAGTGGTGATGAGTCTGCTTTTGAACCTCATGATAGTGAAGAGGTTGTTGATTTAGGGTCTGATGATGATTATGTTTATGTTGACCATTGTGGTGATGAGTCTGCTTTTGAACCTCATGATAGTGAAG
>NZ_JAXJXF010000147.1:0-5346 GCF_036307625.1 Methanobrevibacter sp. | reverse complement strand
GTTTAAAATGAAAGTGAACAATTATATTCAAAAAAAAAACTTTATATATTACATTATTAAAAATTATTAATTAATATAAACATTGAAAAAAAAATATAGGAGAGTTTGAAATGAAAATGCATAAAATCTGTCCAAGATGCGGATCTAAAAATGTTGATTGGATTATCCCTCAAAATTGGTCACAGTGCGTTTGCAAGGACTGTGATTACACCGGACCAATAATTGAAGGAAACGATGAATTAATAGAAGAAATTCATGAAGCATACCTAGAATCTTTAAAAGATAATGAATAAAGGGTTGAACATTATGTTAGGTTTAAACAATAAGCAATATGATGAAAATATTAAAAATATCCCTAGCGATGATTCATACCCCATGGTATCAATATTATTCTCAAAAAATAATGGAATTGGCGTGAATGCATTGTCCCTTACCATTCTTGATTTAATCAATAAAGGTCAAATCAAATGTGATATTGAATTGGATGATTCCTACGAAGTTGGTAAAAAACTAACTCCACAGGATATGGAAGTTATGAAAAGCATGACTCTCAGAATCGCAAACAAAGGAGAGTTGAAGACTTCTGAAACATCCGCCATCCACTTGCTTAAAAACATGAATAAAAATAAAAAATTCAACTTAAAATTCATGGCAAAGCAAAGCAATAACTCTTCCATTGCAAATAAATTCGAAAAAGATTACAATGAATTTGTTAAAGCTCTTAAAAATGAAAATGGATTTAATGATAAAAATTATAAAGACATCTTGCTAAATGCCAAATTAACAGACAAAGGAAAAGAACTTAAGAAAGAATGGAAACATTATAAAGAGTATTTAAAATCAAAAGACTTGACTGAAAAATACCCTCCTGAATCCGTTTTGGAAAATTCAACACAGGTAATATATGGATCCTGCTTTGATATTGAAAAAGACGTGCTGAAAATAAGGGAAAATAACACTCCATTAACAGATTTCATTGATAAAGATGGATATAAATTGTTGAATATAATATTCAATAATACATTATTAAATGTAACTGAAAAACGAAAAGGCGATGGAATATTCTATGGAGTCAACGATAAATATACCATACCTGGTGGAGGATAATTCTCCACTGAATTTTTATTTTTTTTTGAATAATATTTATAATTAAAAATTAACAAAAACCTAATTATGAAAGAACTTGAAAAAATGCAAGCAGGACTTGAATATTGCTATGATGATGAAGAAGTATCCTTAATGAAATTGCATGCTATTGAAAATGCCAACATATTCAATTCCCTTGCAGAAGATGATTTAGACAAGCAACATGAAATATTAAGCGAGATTTTAGGTTCTGTTGGTGAAAAAGTCTGGATTGCTAAAAGATTTTGTTTTGATAATGGGAAAAACATCCACATTGGAAATAATTTTACTGGAAACTTTAATTTAACAATTCTTGATGTTAAAGAAGTTTATATTGGGGATAATGTGATGATTGGTCCAAACACTACTATTACAACAGCCACACACCCACTATCACCTAAAGGCAGACGTGCGCATTTGGCTCAAGGCAAAACCATTAAAATCGGCAATGATGTTTGGTTAGGTGCCAACGTTACAGTTCTTCCAGGAGTTACCATCGGAAATAATGTTGTAATCGGTGCGGGAGCAGTTGTAAATAAAGATATTCCTGATAACTCCCTTGCAGTAGGAGTTCCTGCTCGCGTTATCAAAGAAATAGAAAATGACCTTGAATAACATAAAATCATTATTTATTTAGAGATTAAAAATGAAAATAACCCATAAAAATTTCAATATAATAATCAACCTGTTGATAGTTATTTTAGAGATTATAGGCTTTGTATTAGTCTTTAAAGAATTGGGAATTACATCACTAGAATATTATACCGAAGACAGCAATCTATTGTTATTGCTCTCATCCATAATCATTTTAATCTATATTTCAAAAAATAAGGAATTGCCGTTATGGTTTAAATCCTTCAGATACATTGCAATTGTTTCAACAACATTAACATTAATAATCGTTTTAACAGTACTATCTTGGACAACCGATTTTGGACTATATTACCTATTATTCCATGAATCTATGCTATACCACCACACATTATGTCCTGTTTTAGCAATTCTATCATTTGTTTTTGTTGAAAGATATGATAACCTGCACACGATTCACGGACTTTATTTTACAGTAGTCTATGGAATAATAATGATTATTTTAAATGCTTTAAAAATAGTGGAAGGCCCTTATCCATTCTTATTGGTTCACAATCAGCCCATAATTCATTCAATAATATGGACGGCACTTATTTTTGCTATAACTTATGCAATAGCTTTAATATTAAAAAAAATTAATGGGAAAGTAATTATCTAATTACTTCCACAATCATATCCAAGTTTTCAGATTGTAGGATATCCACTTTTTTACCGGATGCTCCAACAATCTCCTTTTTGATGTTTAACATATCTTCAGGAACTACAATATCCCCAATAGTTAGCTCATGTGATTCATCTAAAACACTTCCAATTTCATCAATTGGAGTAGATTTTAAATAACCTATGATTTTACCAGCATCTCCTTTGAATTTTGGTCCTATTTGAGACATGTCTGGTTCAACTTCAATTATCTTTTCATGAACTTCAGGTTTTCCAGAACTAATTGCTAAATCATTGATTTTTAAAGTTCCTTTAATATCTGCATCGAATTGATTAAATACATCAACCAAATCATCATCTGAAGTGTAGACATTGACTTCAGCAAGTTCAGCATTTAAAGGTATTTTTGCAGATGATTTGAATCTTCTTACTTCATCAATTAATTCAACGGTAGTTTCTCCTTTGTCTTCAATTTCTTCATTGATTAATTCATCATACACTTCCGGCCATAAGGTAGTGTGAATTGATTCATCTGAGAAGTACTGATAAACCTCTTCAGTGAAGAACGGTGCAATTGGAGCAAGCAATTTCAAGGAAGTTTCAACAACTGTTCTTAAAGTGTATTTTGCAGCTCGTCTTGATTCATCGGATACATCTGTGTATAATCTGTATTTTACAGCCTCAATATATTCATCACAGAAATCATGCCAGAAGAATCTTTCTATTGAAGTAATTGTTTCTGCAAAGTTATAATCAGCAAAAGCTTTGTCGACAGTTTTGTTAAGATTATTCAATTTGGATAAAATCCACAAGTCAATTGGACCCAAATCATCTTTAACATCCCCATAAGATATTTCTTCATCAAAGATTTGCATACTAATAAATCTGAATGCATTCCAGAATTTCCTGAGGAATCTGTATCCATGCTTAATATCTTTCCAATCAAATATTACATCAGATCCAGGCACACTGTTGGCAGCCCAGGTCCTTAAAGAGTCAGCACCATATTTTTCAATTACTTCTTCCGGCCCAACAACAAATTCAGGCCTTGATTTACTCATCTTGTTTCCATCTTCACCGAATACCATACCATTGATTACAATATCATCAAACGGCTTTTGACCTGTTAAAGCCAAGCATCTTAAAGTTGTGTAAAATGCCCATGTACGGATAATGTCGTGCCCTTGCGGACGGATGTTTGATGGGAAATGATTTACATAATCTTCATCAGGCCATCCTGCAATTGATAATGGTGAAATTGAGGAATCCATCCAAGTATCCAAGACGTCTACTTCAGGTACGAACTCTTCACAGCCACATTCACATGCATGTTTTGGCTTATCAACAGTAGGATCAATAGGCAAGTCTTCTACATCAGGTAAAATGACTTTTCCACAGTCTTTACAGTACCATACTGGAATCGGGGTTGCAAATATTCTCTGTCTTGAAATACACCAGTCCCATTCCATGGAATCTGCCCAGTTCACCATACGGGATTTCATATGTTCAGGTACCCAATTCATTTCATCAGCTGCAATTTTAGTCTTTTCAATTAAATCTCTTACAGCTACAAACCATTGTTCTTTTAGAAGAATTTCAACAGGAGTTTTACATCTCCAACATTGACCTACATTTTGATCAACTTGTTCCTTTTTTAATAAGTATCCTTCACTGTCTAAATCTTCAATCGTTTGTTTTTTACATGTTTGAAGGTCCATTCCCTCATATCTTCCAGCAGCAGCTGTCAATGTACCTGCATCATCAATAACATCAATAACTTCAAGGTTATATTTTTGAACCCAACTTACATCAGTTTTATCCCCAAATGTACAAATCATTACTGCACCAGTACCGAATTCAGGATCTACCTCTTCATCTGCAATGATTTTTACTTTTTGGTGTGATAAAGGCACTTCAACATATTTTCCTAAAAGGTGAGTGTATCTTTCATCTTCAGGATGAATTACAACTGCTACACATGCAGACATCAATTCTGGTCTGGTTGTTGCGATTAAAATTCCTTCTTCTTTAGGATCAGCTTGCTTACCTGATTCTTGTGAAGATGCAATATCATTATATGAATCTTCAACTGCAGGAGGGAAATTAACATAGTTTAAAAAGGTAGTGTTGTCTGAATATTCAACTTCCGCAAAAGCAATAGCTGTTTGACAACGAGGACACCAATTTACTGGGTGTTTTCCCTGATAAATCAATCCGTCTTCATACATTTTCAAAAATGAATATTGAGTTCTTTTCATGTACTCAGGATTCATTGTAACGAATTCGCGAGTCCAATCCTGTGAATAACCCATTGCCCTCATGTCCGCTTTCATGCTTGCAATGTTTTTTGTGGTTAAGTCAATACAATATTGTCTGAACTGAGTTCTTGAAACATCATTTTTCTTAATCCCATGAGTTTCTTCAACTTTAACCTCTGTAGGAAGACCATGGCAGTCCCATCCCTGTGGGAACAAGACATCAAATCCTTTTTGTCTCCTATATCGTGCATTCATATCAATATAAACCCAATTCAGGACATGTCCTAAGTGAATTGCACCTGTTGGGTATGGTGGGGGAGTATCTATAATATATCTAGGACGAGATCCATCTCCAATGTATTTGTAGATGTTTTCATCTTCCCATTTTTGCTCCCAAACCTTTTCTTTTTTAAAATCATAGTCTTTAGGAATCTCTTGGTTTGACATATATTTTCTCCTAAAATAATTAAGTAAAAATAATATTATTAATTATGTAGTTTATTATTTAAAAACATTTATAATAGTTAAATATATTATATAAAAAAATCATATTATTAATATTATCAAAAATAAGGACTGTGTAAAAAATGAATTTATTATGGTTTTATGTTGCAATCATTTTAGCTTTAAGCGATATATTGCACACCGTTTTAATGTGGAAAGTTTTAAATAACTTTTACATCATTTTAGGTGGCATAATCCAACAATCCAC
>NZ_JAXJXF010000146.1:0-1784 GCF_036307625.1 Methanobrevibacter sp. | reverse complement strand
TAACTGTTATAGACAACAGCATCACTGTATTTTCTTAAATCTTCATAAACTTTTGCTGAAAATTGCTCACCACCAAGGAAAATACATTTTAAACAAGAAACAACATTACAGAATTCATCTAATTCAAGATAAGACCCAATTCTTGAAGGAGTAATTTCTAAAACTTCAGGTTTATTTTCATCAATCAATTTAATAAGCTCAGGAACATTTCTGATTTGAACATCATCAGCCAAAATCAATTTCAATCCATTTGAAAGAGATGTCAAAATATCGTCAACAGACACGTCAAAAGAGATAGTTGTAATACAAAGCAAACTATCATAAGTGGATTTAGGATTTTGAGCCTGATTACAAATGTTTTTATGACTAATCATTACTCCTTTAGGATTACCTGTTGAACCTGAAGTATAAATCATATATGCCAAATCATCTGGAAGAACATCAACATTCGGATTAACAGTAATACTCTCTTCAAGAAGTTCATTGACATTTATAGAATTGTCAGAAGTCTCATAGCTTATGATATAATCCGCCTGACTGTTTTCATAAATGTAGTTGATTCTTTCCTGAGGATATTCTGGATCAATAGGGACATATGCACAACCTGCTTTCAGGACACCTAAAATAGAAGCAATTAAATTACTGTCCCTTTTAAGCATTATAAGGACATTGCTTTTAGGCTTTACGCCTCGTTTGAGTAATGCATTTGCAATCTTATTACTTTTCTCGTTCAACTCACCATAAGTTAAAGTGGCATCACTTGCAACCAATGCGACACGATTTGCTTTTTCAACAACCTGTTTTTCAAAGCGTTTATGTAAAATTGGAGTGTCAATTTCTTCAAATTCTGGAATTTCCCCTTCCATCAACTCAATATCATTTAGTTTTAGCTTATCCATATCATTTACAAAGAATTGGAATAAGACATATTTAATTGAACGCAGGAACAGACTAACATACTCTTCAGTATAGATTTGATCGTTATATTCCAAATACAGAGTAATAAATTCCCCATCATCATAGATATCCAAGTTTATTTTATAATCCGTTGAAACAGTACCATCAAGGTCAATTGCTTCATAAGCTCTACCATTAAGTTCAATATCATTCGTTAAGGATTCATGAAACGCATAGAAGAATTCTGGTTTTAATTGATATTCTTCTGAAAGTTTTGTGTACGGATAATCGCTATGAATCAATGCATCTTTCCATGCTTTATCAACTATTTTTATGTAATCTTCAACCCACATGTCACGATTTTCGGCATTTACAATAACCGGTAAGGTTTTAACTAACATTCCCTGAGTATTTGAAAAATTAGGGTTTGCCCTACCGTTGAATATTGTTGTAATTAATGATTTGTCACTAAATGTAAATTTATTAAGGTTTAAAAGTGTAGCAGCCATAAATAAAACGTTTGAACTTATTGAATGGTCTTTACAGAAGTGTTTGACAAAATCAGAACCCACTTGGTCTGAAATAAGTTTAATATTTCCAATATCTGGATTACCATTCATATTTGGAGTTAAAACTGTTGATTCAATGTCTTGGCTAAATTGTTTTTTGAAGAATTTCTCAGAAACTTCACTAACAGAGGCTTTCTCTTCAATCAGACTGTATTCAAATCCGTTAATTATTTCAGCTTCGATTTCTTCATCATTATATGCTTTGGTCAAATCATTAAAGAAAATGCCTTGAGATACTCCATCAGAAATAATATGATGGAAATCAATGAATAATATGGTTTCCGTTGGAGTTTTATAGATTTTAAATCTAAATAATTG
>NZ_JAXJXF010000145.1:0-8893 GCF_036307625.1 Methanobrevibacter sp. | reverse complement strand
GATATCTTCATTGACAAGGAAAGCGTTGACGAGTTCTGTTTGAAATCAAACATCAGCCAGAATAATCTGTTTTTGGCTGCAACATCATTTGTCATAAACAAATTCGTATTTAACCGCAACACATTGATTGCAACAATTACCAACGGAAGATTCAATCCTAATCAGCAAAATACCTTGGCGATGATGGTAAAGACCCTGCCGCTTGCATTGAAATTGAATTCAGACTCAAGACTTGATGAGTATATGCAATACATCAATGCGGAATGGCTGAACGTATTGGCATATTCATCATATCCTTTAACCGAAATTTCAAATGAATTCGACATAACCCCTGAGATATTGTATGCATACCACGGAAAAATCATCGAAGACATCGAGATTGGCGCAATGAAAGTCGAAAGGGAGTCAATTGACTATGAAGGATTGAAATTCAAGATAAGCATCAATGTCGTAGAGGTTGACAACAGATACAGAATATTCTGTGAATACAACGACCAGCTATACTCTGAAAAAACAATAAACACTTTCCTTGACAGCATAAGGATTGTCCTCAACAAGTTCCAGACATTCAGCGCAGATACCCTCATGAAGGACATTTCAATCATTGAAAATGATGATTGGGGCATTGATGATTTGGAATATGAAGAGATTGAAGAGAAAAGGCTCAACAAGATATTTGAAAATCAGGTTGAACTGCATCCGGACAGGACAATATTATATGCAGATGACGGAGAGTTCACATATGCCCAACTGAATGAAAAGGCAAATAGAATTGCACACAGCCTTATCAAGAAGGGTGTCGGACCTGAAGATAGGGTAATGTTCATACTCAACAGGAACAGTAACGTCATGGCATCAGTATTCGGTATCCTAAAATCAGGTGCCGCATTCATTCCGGTAGACTCAGAATATCCGACCGAAAGGGTTGAGCATGTTTTGACCGACAGTGAATCAAAATTCATCATTGTCGATGACGTAATCGATAAAAACGGCATTGACCTATCCGATTATGCCGACAATCTGCTGGATGTAAACGAACTGCTTGAAGAGGAAGACACATCCAATCCTGACCCTGATGTGCATGAAAACAATATGGCTTATCTTATCTACACTTCAGGTTCCACAGGACTTCCAAAAGGTGTAATACTTGAGCATGGAAACATTGCAAACTTTGCATATCCCGACCCTAGAAATCTATGTACCTATGAACTGGTGCAGAATCTTGAAAAAGAGGATTATAAGGTATTGTCCACAACAACTGTCGCTTTCGACGTATTCCAGCAAGAGCTTATGGGATCCCTATTGAATGGAGTTCCTATGGTATTTGCAAATGATACTCAATACAAGGATCCGGTTGAAATGATGGACCTTATCCACATGACAGGAGCCAATGTATACATTGCCACACCTTCACGTCTTCTCCAGTATCTGGAAATCGAGGCGATGCAGGAAACAATGTACGGATTCAAGGTATATATCCATGCGGGAGAGCCTTTCTCTGCAAGACTATATGATTTGCTCAGCAAAAATTCCAAAGGAAAATTCTTCAATATGTATGGACCAACCGAAACAACAGTTTACTGTAACGGACACCTGCTTGACAGCCCGGACATCCATATAGGTAAGGAAATGTTCAACGTCCATGAAAGGGTTATGGATTTCGATTCCAATCCATTGCCTGCGAATGTTATCGGAGAACTTTACATTGCCGGAAGAGGTGTTTCAAGGGAATATCTCAACCGTCCTGAAAACAATGCCAAAAGCTATGAAGTTATTAATGGAATCAGGTTCTATCATTCAGGAGACTTTGTTAAGGTCACAGAAGAAGGAAACTATTATGTATTGGGAAGGATGGACAACCAAATCAAGCTTAGAGGTTTGAGAATTGAAATAGGTGAAATCGAAGTTGGACTTTCAAAATTCCCAGGAATCAAGTCCGTTGCGGTTGTCGTTAAAAAAATCAAGGGTAATGACCACCTTTGCGCATACTTCACTGTTGAAGACGAATACAAGGATGAAAACCGTGAGGAAAACGGATATTCCATTGACATTGACGCGCTGAAAGCTTCCCTTGCCGAAAAATTGGTATACTATATGGTTCCTACCGTCTATATGGAACTTGATGAAATGCCTCAGACAGTAAACGGCAAGACAGACCTGAGAAACCTGCCTGAACCTGTTCTTGTAACTGAATATGTGGCACCGGAAAATGAGGTTGAAGCATTCTTCACCAATCTCTTTGCAGACATTCTAGGTCTTGATGAAGTAAGCGTGACAGACAGCTTCTTTGATATAGGTGGAACATCACTTCTTGTTACCAAAATAACAATGGAGTCACTGAATCAAAATTACAACATCAATTATGGGGATGTCTTTGCCAACCCTACACCTAGGGCATTGGCGGAATTCATATTGTCAGATGAAAGTTTCGAGAAAAAATCAGAAATGGCATATGACTACACCGAAATCAACAGGCTTCTTTCCAAAAACAACCTTGAGTCACTCTCAAACGGCGAAATAGATGAAAGCCTGGGCAATGTACTCCTGACTGGTGCTACCGGATTTTTAGGAATACATGTATTGCGCGAATTATTGGAAAATGAAACCGGAGACATTTACTGTTTCATAAGGGCAAACAAGGTGTTAAGCGGTGCTGAAAGATTGAAATCACTCCTCTATTATTACTTCTCCAATGAATATGAGGAAACATTTGACAAAAAACTGCACATCATTGAAGGAGACATTACCAATTTCGAGGACTTTGAAAAGCTTCTCACAGAAGACATAGATACAGTAATAAACTGTGCCGCCAACGTAAAGCACTTCTCATCAGGAACTGATATTGAAGACATTAACCTTGGAGGTGTGGTCAACGGACTTAAATTTGCAAAAATGAAGAATGCAAAATATGTCCAGGTATCAACATACAGTATTGCCGGTGAAAGCATCAACAATTATCCTCCTGTCGACGTTGAATTTACAGAACAGGACCTATTCATAGGTCAGGCTGTCGACAACCAGTATCTAAGCAGTAAATTCCTTGCGGAACGTGCAGTTCTGGAGGCTGCAGTCAATGATGATTTGAACGTTAAGATTATGCGTGTAGGTAACCTTATGGCTAGAAGCGCAGACAGTGAATTCCAAATCAACTTTAACACAAACGGATTCATCAACCGTTTGAAGGCATTCGTAACAATCGGAAAAATGCCTTATTCAATGTTGATGAACCGGGTTGAATTTTCACCTATTGACGTTACTGCAAAGGCAATTATCGGATTGTCCAAGACTCCTAAGGAATGTACTGTATTCCACCCATATGATTATCACAACATCAGTTTCGGCGATATAATCGATATCGTCAGACCTTTGGGATTGGATATTGAACCTTCAGAGGATGAAGACTATCAAAACGCCATGGATGAGGCTCTGGCAGATAAGACAAAACAGGAAGGCGTATCAGGCCTTATCACTTCAATCGGTTCCGGAAAGGTTAAGAAAATCTGGCTTCCGGTTGACAATACATACACAGTCCAGGTATTGTATCGTCTTGGAATCAAATGGCCTTTCATTACCAAGGAATACGTATACTACTTCATCAAGTACCTGAACGACCTGGATTTCTTTAGTGTATAGAGGTGCCAACATATGTATGAACGTAATTATGAACTCCTAAAAAGTAAATTCAGCGAGTTTTTCTTGCCGACATTATTTACTTCCATGGCGGGAAACATCTGTCTTTTTGTCGATGGGCTCATAGTCAGTTTTCTGCTTGGTGCAGGAAACCTTTCGGCAATTCAGCTTGTAGCTCCTGTCATAACTTTCGTCAATCTGATATATTGGATGATTGGATTAGGTGGAAGCGTTCTTTGTTCAGTTGCAAAGGCGGAATTTGATGAGGAGAAAAGTAATAGCTACTTTTCCGTGGCTATCATATCCCTTATAGTAATAGGGATTCTGATTGCGGTTTTCGGATGCATATTTTCACAGCCCATTGCGGAGTTTTTATGTGCATCACAGCCTGCCCTGATTCCGGATGTTACCCAGTTTTTCGTATCAGTAATCATAGGTATGCCTTTCTTATGCTATATGATGAGTCTGTCATATTTCATTAGAGCAGATGGTATTCCCACACTGCCTTTCAGAGCAATATTGCTGGCCAATATCATCAATATCCTTTTTGACTTCATATATATCAAGTTTTTCAATTTAGGAATTGGCGGTGCTGCATTGGCTACAACAACAGGATACTTCATGGGATCAGTATTTATTTCATATTACTTCTTCAAGCCGGAACGTACATTGCAATTCATGAAACTGAAAGCCGGAAAATTCTTCGGCTTTCTAAAAAGGATTGTGGCTTCAGGATTTTCATCCTCATCAACACAGCTCTATCTGACACTGAAACTATTCATAATAAATATTCTGCTTGGAGTTTATCTTGGACAAGCTGGACTTGTTGCATTCAGCATCTGCTATAACAGTCTCTTTATATTGTATATCTTTCTGATTGGAACAGCACAGACAATGTCCCCAATCGTGTCCGTTTACTTTAAGGAGGAAGATTTCTCTGGAGTCGACTATATAATCAAAAAATCCCTCAAGATTGTTTTGGCAAGCAGTTTGGCCCTGTCAGTTCTCTTTATTGTCTATCCACAATCACTGTTAATGTTATATAGCGTTAAAAATCCTGAACATGTTCCTGTTGTTTTGAATGCTTTGAGGATTTTTGCCATAAGCTATGCCGGAACCGCAATAACATTCCTATATACATTCTATTCTCAGGCAATACAGAAAAACAAATTGTCAACTCTCATATCCTTGCTTGAAGGATTTGTACTGCCGATTGGACTTGCATTCATATTGTCATTTGCAATAGGCGGAAATGGAATATGGATTTCATTTGCTTTGGCTGAATTAGGTACTATCCTATTTATTTATGCATATTCAAGATACATCAACAAAAAGACAGACGGAGAATATACAGGATTCTTTATCAACAAGCACAACGACGACACAGTATTTGAATATACAATAAACAGCAGCATCGAGGAAGCTGTAAAATTGTCCAGTCAAGTTCAGGATTATATAAAAGACACAAAAACAGGTACTGTCGTAAGCCTTGCAATTGAAGAAATGCTTGTAAATATCATAAACACCAACAAGAATGATAATGATACAATAGATGTTATCGTCAGGGACAACAGCGACAATATATTGATTTCCATTAAGGATACAGGTATTGACTTCAATCCGGTCATTGAAAATGAAAATCTGGAATTTGACAACATTAGTGTTCTGAATAAAATTGCAGATAAGATTGATTATTCCAGAGTACTCGGTTTGAACAGTACAGTAATCATAATCAACAAGTAATTTGGTAGATGAACTTCATCTACACTTTTTCTTATTTTTAGCCATAATTCCTGCGTTAATGTGAATTTAATTTTTAATTTTAATGATGAATTCTGCAATTGATCTTTTTTACACCTCAAAATTATCCGGAATTTTATTAAATTTGATAGTTATGATGCAAAAATATCATTTTGATACTATTACATATATATGGCGTAATCTAAATTAGGATGTTTTGCACGTTTTATGCAGACATTAATGTTTTGGCGAAAAAATCAAAATCATTAAATTTTATAAAATTTAATAAATTTTATTAATTTTTCGTTTCATAAGTCCCTATTTAACTTATATATTAAAGCATGCAAGTAATTTATATTAAATTTAATGTTAAATGCTTTAATAATGATAATAATTATTTATATTAATGCATATTTAAAAATAAGCCCATATATACATTATTTTTACTAAATTTTCTGTTAGTGTAATATTACAATAGTCGGAAATGTATTTCCGTATATTATAAGTAAATATGTATTATATGGAAATATATAAAAATAGATATTATAGTTATTATAGTATTATTACTACTAATAGTGATAATAGGTATTTACTTATAGTGGTAAAATATGGATTAATAGTATAAGTAGTATTATCCATATTTCTGTAAATATGGAAAGTAGTATTTTATATATCTTCTGTATTTACAGAATGTATAATTACTCCTTATTTTACCACTTATGCTCAAGTAATATTAATAAAATGCTATAAATCACTAGCTCCATATATATCAAGCTAGTGAAATAGAGTATTTTCTTCAATTTTAGCTATTTTTTATTAAAATTTATAAAATTTAATAAATTTTAGCGTCTGCGACGACGTCCTCTAACAGATCTTACCGCACTATAAACAACATAGAACAGTATTGCAACAAGTATTACAACAATTACAAGTATTGCACCAAGTGTTATATAAGATACGTGACCTGTATAATCATGGAGAACCATGCTTCCCATAGATGTATAATTTGGAGCAATAGGAATCTCTTCAGCTTTAAATAATGTTTTATTAAAGTATACATTATCCACAAGGTCTTTGGTATTCATTCCATGAGCTGATCCATCATCATTGGAAAGATAAGCGTCAGTTACATTAACATTATGTGTTGAATTTTGATAATTATGGAAGTCATATGTTGTAATGTCTCTTCTGGTGAGTCCGAAGACGTCAGAAGTGGCTAATTTATTCATAGCAGCAACCTTATCTGTTGTATTCAAAGGCATAGTGCCGTTATCCATGTAAGTTTGCCTATTTGGAATTACAATATACTGTCCTGGATTTAATTTGCCTTTAAAATGATTATCTGCAAAGGCAACACCATAATTTCCATTAGGAGCCTTAATCAGGAGATGTCCCATTTTGTAAGGTTCCTTGATTTTTTGAATTTGAGCTAATTTTTCATCAGAAATGCTGTTGTCATCTGTAATCATTTGAGAAGTAATTTCTTCAATCTTTTCATTGTCCGGACCGTCATCTATTCCTCCATAACCGATAGTCCAGCCATTGGAAGTGATAATAACTTGACAGAAATAGTCTCCTGTTGTTTTATATTGTTTTATTGCAGGTATACCATGCCAATCAATCTCTTCTATATATATGTCAGCAGTTAAATTAGCATCTCTTCTAAATGCAAACATACTGTTGTTTCCATCCAACTGCAGTGCAACTGAACAGCAGCCTGTTAAGTCAGATTCGTTTGTTTCAGCCAAAACCTGCTGAATATCATAATTGTTATGATGATTACCAGCAGAACACACCCCCAATATCGAAATTAAAATTAATGTAATTCCGAAAATCCATACTACTCTTCTTGAAATCATATCAACCCTTAAAATTTTAATAAAATTAGAAAAAATCTAAAAAAATCGTATTAATTTATATATTTTACAAAAATAGTATTTAAAGTTTGTCAATATTGAAAAAAATAATAAAAGAGAAATGAAATTAAATTTTTACAAATTAAATTTGTTGTTGTTTGCCTTCAATTTCAATTTCATTTGCTCTCTGTCAACATGGATATATTTGTCTGTTGTTTGGCTGTTGGAATGTCCTGCAATTGTTTGAACTTCAGCAACAGTCAATACTTCCGCATAATGGCTTAAAGCGGTGTGTCTGAGAATATGCACACTGACATTTTTTCCATAATTTACAGGACAGTCAATGTTTTCATCAGCTATTCTCTCATCACTCAAATGTGCATATTTTTTTACGATATCCTGAACTCCACGCTTTCCTATTCTATTGCCCTTAATGTTGGTGAATAATTCTTCACGATTTACTTCTTCAGCAGCCTTATTTCTCTGAATCACTGGTCGATATACATCGTTGGTGTTTTTTCTGAGTTTTGTGATGCGGTCATAGATCATATCATTGATACTGACCAATGTATCGTATGTGATAAATGTTGTACGGTCTTTCAACTCACCTTTTGTTGTTTCTGCACGTAAATAGACTTCAATAAATTCGCTTGTGTCATCAGGCAGGATGTAAAATCCATTATCATCAATCGGAACCTGAATATCGCTTTTATTTAGCAGAACCAGTTCCTTCAACCTCATCCCAGAATCGATGAAAGTTCTGCAAATCGCATAATCCCTTTTATTTCCACTCTGTTCTATCGTATCCAAGAAAAATGAACTTTGCGGTCTTGTTAAACTGATTTTTTCTATTCTTTTTTTAGCAGTTTCAGGATCTTCAGCTTTAACTTCAATGATATCCTTCATTTTAATTGTTTCATGCTGGATTTCTTCCTGAACATCTTCAGAGTTGATGAATTCCAAGATATTCATCATATATGTTTTAACTGTTGTTCTTTTATTCCCACGTTTTTTTAAGCAATATCTACGATAATGTCTTAATTGCTTTTTAACATTCCCGCTGTTCAGCTCATCGATTCCCTCCTGTTCGAGGTATTCGATGAATTTGGATATATTAAATGTTTGTTTTTGTACGGTTTCTTCTGTTAAGTTTTTTACCTCTTGCTTTTCTTCTAAGTATTCATCTAGGTAGTCTGTTAGCTCATCAACTTCGATCATAAGCTTTTTGCCCCCTAAATTTATAATACCTAACCCTTGTTATACTATTGATTTAGGGAGTATATAAATACTTCGTATCTTTTCTTTTTTATTGTATATTATTACATAAAATATACGTTCTCTTTATATATAAAATTCGACTAATTTGGGAGTTTCAGGGGAAATGTTGTAAGTGAAGTAATACATATACATCAAGTGGTCTCGAAATGGTGATTTCTACAATTTTTGTATTAGTAATACTAATTTAAACGAAAAGTAATAAAAATTTTTCAAATAAATTATAAACTTAAAAATAGAAAAAGTAATGAAAAAAAATTTGGAATAAAAAGTAATCCAAAATTTTTATCCATTGAACTACCTCGACTTTGGAGAAGTCGAGGATTCTTACTTCACGGGCTGATACTCTCCCACGAGAGTAGGATTACCGTGCTATCCCCCCTGTTCCAGAG
>NZ_JAXJXF010000144.1:0-2632 GCF_036307625.1 Methanobrevibacter sp. | reverse complement strand
GTCTGAAGCTAGGTCGTGTTTTCTTTTTAGAGTGAAATTTTGGATGATTATGCCTTTTGCTTTTAAAACTGTTTTTAAACGCTTTATGCAAATCATCACGTGCCTGTTGAAGACTAGTGGACTCTGTTTCCATCAAGTATGGTAACTCTTTTTTGGATTCGTTTAAGAATTGATTTAATTCTGTTTTAGTTGGAATTTTAGTAGAATCACCATATTTGGCTTTATATTTATTTAAAAGTTCATTATGGGTTTTACGAGTACAACCATAGTTTTGTTTAAACATGACTTCTTGTTCGGGAGTTAAATGAAGCTTAACAACCACACCTCGAATATAATCACCCATAAAAATCACATTTCCTCCAGTCCAATATATATAATATTTTTATTCCATTATCTAAAAAAAAATGAAAAAATATTTACTCTTTTTTAAAACAACAATTAAAATTACATTTAATTGAATAATATCTCATTTATAATTACTCCTATATAAAAAATGAGAGAGAGCATTTGAAAAGTAATCGAATAACGAACTCAGAGCAATTTTTCAAACCCAAAACAATTTTTCATACCCAAAGCAATTATTAAAAATCCATAAAAAAAAGTATACTGAACAAAAATTCATGACATAAAAAAGCCTCAAAAAAACGCAAATAAAATAAAACACAATAAAATTAATTAAAAAAGATAGTACACCCAATAGTGCAATTCATCCACAACTTGCAGAAGTTGTGGTATTCTTGCATTTTAAAGATAAAATCAACATTTCTCTTTTTGTTTGCATCAATTAACATCGCTTGCCGTTAATGTGAGAGTCAATAGCTTAAAATAAAAGAAAACAAGAAATATTAATTTAAATTAACATTAACGATTTGATAATCAAACCTGAAAGCTGAATTAACATTAACGACGGCCATTTGTTAATGGAAACTTACTTTTGAAAAGTAGTTGATGTATATGCATAGTTGAAATAGATTTTGATTTTTAATACCTTTGCCGTTAATGTGATGGTGGGTTCATTATCTGCGAGAACAATATTCAGTCTTGTTTTTCCAATAAGTCATATACGTTTAACGCAATAAGTCTTTTTGAGGAAATATATAAAAATGGTGCTAAAAAGAATGTTGCAATTGAATAGATAATATCAAGTAGAGTAAGGCCTTTACTAAATGGAATAACAACTGAAGCGGCAAATGCCTGTGAGATTATAACAGCAATAATAACTTTTATGAAATAACGGGTGTCAAATATTTTTATTAAATTTATGATTTCACGAAGATGGAAAGCCTCTATAAACTTTCCATTATGCAAATATCTGTTTAACAATCCTGCAATTAAACATAAATATAGTAATATAAACAAAATAACAAAACATACCGTAAATATCAGGTTTCCATCAGCATAACTCAGTTTTGCTAAACGAATCAACGCATATAAGAATCCTGAATAGATGAATACAATGACTGATTTCTTAAAGCCCTCCCAAACAAGCCTTTTCATATTATTCTTAAAGCGAGGATGTTCATCCCTACCCTTAAGGGCATACCATGATACATATGACCCATATCCTACAACAATAAGTAGAAATACATTTATTACCTTTAAAATCGGGTCAGATAAACTATTTTTGTTAATAAAACAGGCAATACTTACTAAACTACTGACTATTATGATTCCTGTCTTATCGCTTAATGTATAATCTATCGATTCTTTAATATGGTCAATGAATAATCTCATGTTAATTCTCTAACAACACTTTTCTAGTATATAATATGTGCACATCGAATAAAAGATTATTGTTCCCAATGATAAAATTCAAACCTTAAAGCAAGTGAGCTATCGGATATTGATGGGCGCATATTTCATCAACCAGATATATCCACTGATTTTTTGTAAATCCTGATATGAGGTATCTTACATTATTTGACATTATTCTTCCACTATACATTGCCTTGAACTAATCCATATATTCCATTCTCTCCATTTTCAAAGCAGGCCAAAATGATACTGGCTAGAGAAAAGGAAGTCATTATAGGTGGTGCCAGGCGGTTCCAAATCAAGAAGTTTATTGATGAGGGGCATTGTTTTATGTTCAGGATGATGATAATGAATATCATGCCCTCATCCTGAGATGTACTTTATCTGACTTGAAGCGTAAAGGAGCTTTAATTCATAAAGCAAGTCAGTGGTTAAATCGAAAGGAAGTTCAAAATAATGCAAGCATCAAACCAAAGTGGGATGAAACAGAACATTCATGGACATTTCCCAATGGAAATTCACTAACCTTCGGATATTTGAGAAACATCAATGACCTCGATACATATCAGGGTTCTGAATATCAATTCATTGGTATTGATGAGCTGACACAGCTTGAAAGATTCAAATACATTTACATGAGGTCTAGAGTAAGGAAAACAAAAGATAACAAACTTCCTACACAAGTAATATAAATATTTTATGATTGTTGCCCGTATACTAACTCTCTTGAATCATTGCTAGAATACCCTTCGCTCCTCGAGTAACCCTCGAAACGGGCAGCCTATCCAACGCTGGGTTTCTCCTAATCATCGACAGTATCAACTTCCCTCATAGAAGGACCGTAGGCATTGGTCAAAAAATGATACGACAATAATAT
>NZ_JAXJXF010000143.1:0-2298 GCF_036307625.1 Methanobrevibacter sp. | reverse complement strand
GCTGCGTCAGTTGCTTGCGCCACCGTACATCCTCTCTCTATGTTTCTAAGGGTGCTTGCCGCTCAACTCTTGATTTTGCTGTTGGTCTCTTGATTATTGCATTTTAAAGATGTTATTTCTCTACACTCTCTACTCCCTCATTCTAAAAGGATTTATTACAAACGGTTATATTCCCCATTATTGGGGGAAATTTATGCTGAAATGATGGGTTCCGTATCGCTCGGCATTCGCCAGTCATCACAGGGACTAATATCACTCCGTGATGCGTATGAGCCCAAAGTTGTTATAGGAGTTCTTTACACTTGGCAAGCAAACACCTTTTTGAGAGCAGAAAACGAAATGTCTATTATTGATTACGACTAAATATTGACGATATTAATGCGATGATTAATCATCGTATTATCAAATATGTTCAGTTTTTTTGTTTTTGAAGGCATTTTCTCTATTTTATAAGCTCGTTTATGGAAAGATTTGACATTTATCAAATAAATGGGCATAATCTTCATTTTTTGCCATTGTTTTGATTCTCTTCATTTCCTTTTACCATATCTTTGCATCGTAAAACAAGAGATAATAAAAGAGTAAGGTAAAAAGGTATAATGATATTAAAAAGATGTGTAAAGGCGTGTTTTGCTATAATTAGAAAAGGATGATTGCCTATGTAAAAGCAAAATAACATCTTTAAGCAGTGGAGATTATTAACCAAAATTTTCAATAGGAAGAACAAAAAATTAGAAGTATGAAAAAGATTGTAGATTTTATGAAGGCTGTATTTGCAGGTCATTCTGCGGACTTGAATACTACTAATAATTGTAGTAAAATAAACTTTTGGTGCCCAACGGGTATGAATCCTATAAAAAAACAAAACGATTAATTCAGAAGGATAACGATTTAACAACAAACATAGGCAATCATCAATAGGTATTAACTTTCTCTTTTGTCAAAAAGAGAGCAAATATATTTAGGTATGAAAAGATTTTTTGTATCCGTATTTGCGGTTTTAAGTTTGTCAACCGTATGTTTCTCACAGAAGAAATTGGAAATCACTGATTGGAATCTGAAAATGCATCTTCCTGAATTGGCCCGATACTTAGAGTTGAATTCCAATCAATACGATAATGTAGTCAATGCTATTGACTTCTTTGCTGACAAAATGAATAGCGCCAAGTATTCTAAGGGTGAACGACAGGTCAAATACTTGAATGAAGCCGTATATGGCAGTTTGAAACTGATGAAAAGTACATTAAGTGAAGCTCAATACAAAAAGTATTTGCGTATATTGAATAGTCAAGTGCGAGACAAAGGATTGAATCCTTATATAAAGAGTACCTCTGATTTCTTGGCACAGAACAAAACTATAGCTTACTGAACTTTGGTTCTGAATTTTAAACAAGGAGGGTATAAACATACCCTCCTTGTTTGGTTTATGTCATCGATGAACGGACTCTGCTCAATGTTTCTAGGGACATTTGAAGATAAGAAGCGATGTACGTGAGAGGTGCTCTCTTGACGATTTCCGGGAAGAGTTGCATCAGTCTTGAATATCTTTCCTTTGCCGATTCGAAGCGGAGCATATCCGCTTTCACCTGTGAAAGTATCAGGGAATCCTCGAAAAAACGTCTGTACAGATAGGCTATGTCGCAATTCTTATCCGATATGTCTTCCATCAAGTCACGTGGAATTTCCCACACCACACTCGGTTCCAGCGCTTCCATCAGCAAGTGTGTGGGTGTCTGATGAAAATAGCTTTCAATGCACCAGACAACGCCGTTTCCTTCGTATGAAAGATGCTCCGTCACATCTTTTCCGTGCTTGACGTAATACTGTCGTAGCAATCCTTGTTCGATATATAACAAGTTATTGCATACTTCACCTTCACCCAAAATAATATCCCCTTTGTGATATTTCTTGCATTGAATGATATTGGCAAACAAACGTATGTTTTCCAATTGCAATTTCCGATGAGGACAAGTTTCCTCAACAATCTGTTTGGCTATTTCAAATTGATGGCTCATAGATTAAGACGCATTTTGAAATGATTGAATTATTTAGGAAGTATTGTCAGTTGTTTATTGTACACGACCTTGAATGAAATTATAATTTTCGACTGAGACAATCCGAGAGGTTTTAACTTCGTTTGAATCAATGCTAGCAAATGCTCGTTGTTCCTTGCATAAATTTTTACAAACAAGTCATAAGCTTCATTCGTGCAATGAACCTCGACAATTTCAGGAATGGACTTTAAGGCTTCGATAACACTCTCAAAACGAGAATCATCTTTAAGCGTAAGCCCAATAT
>NZ_JAXJXF010000142.1:0-1690 GCF_036307625.1 Methanobrevibacter sp. | reverse complement strand
TTCTTCTTTGATGAAGAGGAATATTAATTTAGTAATATATTAGCGAAAAATATATTATGAGTAATGGTGGAAGCTATTCGTTTCCACCATTTGTTTTAACAGCTGTAAAAAATAAATTATGGATTATTCATTAAATCCATAAATTTCATTTTCAAATGTTTTTGCAACATCCTTCAAAACTTCGGGAATATTGATTTGTTGAGGACATTCTTCAATACATGATTCGCATTCACTGCAATCTGAAGCAATTCCAACACCTTCAAGCTTTGAATAATTCAAATAGGCATTTCCAAATTGTGTCCAGTCATCCTGTTCAAGAAGTTTATGTTTATTATACAAATCAAAGACCTTTGCAATGTCAATTTCTTCGGGACATGCATCAACACAGTATCTGCATTTTGTACAGTCGACTGTAATATTACTGTTGATAATCTGTGAAACTTCATCTAAAACTTTTAATTCATCATCGTTTAATGGATCAGCGTTTTTAATTTCTTTGATGTTTTCTTCAAGCTGATCGATAGTGCTTGCACCGGTTAACACAACACAGACATCATCAATATTGGCTACAAATCTCATTGCCCAGGAAACTACAGACCTATCAGGAGCATATTCCTTCATGATTTTTTCAGCCTCTTCAGGTACATCAGCTAAAAATCCGCCTTTATAAGGTTCCATAACCATTACCTGTTTATTGTACTTTCTTGCGACTTCCAAACATTTCGCAGATTCAATGTTATCATCTTCCCAGTCAAGATAGTTAATTTGAAGCAATACAAACTCCAATTCCGGATGTTCAAATAAGATTTCCTCTAAAAATTCGGCATTCCCATGAGTGGAAATACCAATATGCTTAATGTATCCCTCTTCTTTTTTCTTTTGGATAAATGAATACAAATCAACATTTTTCCATGCAGTTTCAGTAAATCCGCTTACATTATGCAACATGAAATAATCAAAATAGTCAACACCACAGTTTTCCAGTTGCTGTGAAAATAGAGGTTCCAATTGTGACTCTTCAGTAATTATAAACAAAGGCAATTTGGTTGCAATCTTAAATGAATCGCGAGGATATCTATCAGCGACGCATTTTTTAAATGCCTGCTCACCTACAGTCTCATGATAAATAAATGCTGTATCAAAGTAATTGAAACCAGCATCCATAAATGCATCAACCATCTGATTGACCTGCTCATAATCAATGCTCGTAAAGTCATTTTCATCCAAAAGAGGAAGCCTCATCATTCCCATACCTAAATTTTTCATTCAAATACACCACAATAGCTTTTTTCTTTCAAATATATTTTTTAATATCAGCAGCATATATAATGGTATATATGACGATACAAATAACATCAATTTATTAAACACATTCATCACCTATTCCTATTTTTCTATTGCTTTTGCTAACATTCTCTTATCCGTAAGAGCACTCGTAACATAATGTTCTAAAAGCAAATTCAGAATTTCATTCACATGCTCTTTGTTGTAGACAATTTTACCATCATCCGTAAATTCCAAATTGAGCTTGTAATCCTTTTTAATATCCTGCAACTTATTCTTATTATCCTTGACGTTTTTAAAACTCTCCACCAAGATAGCTTTTGTTAATCTAGTAACATATCGTCCATTATTACGGCAATCAGCAATAAAATCATCTGCATTATCAAACAACTCTGCCTGCTTTATT